>JAZLCB010000265.1:0-2269 GCA_045614005.1 Clostridia bacterium | reverse complement strand
TCGTTGTAGCCGGGGTCCATTACAAGATACACAAGTTCAAAACGGACCTTGCTTATCTTCTGAAGCTGACCCATGAGCTTTGCCATAAGCATTGAGTCCTTACCGCCGGATATACAAACGGCTATTTTGTCGCCCTCGTCTATGAGTTCATAGCGCTGAACTGCGGCTATAAAGGGGTTCCATATATCTTTGCGATACTTTTTTATTATGCTTCGCTCTGCTATCTGATTTTGAGTAAGCTCTCTTGCCATTTATTCTATAATACCTCCGCCCACTACAATGTCATCGGCATATACCACAAGCGACTGTCCCTTTGCAATAGCTCTCTGCGGAGTGTCGAATACTGCCTTTACCCTATCGGGAGCTATACGATATATAGTCGCGCTCTGTTCCGTCTGATTGTAGCGTACCTTTGCTTTTAACGGTGCTCCGTCCTCGAAAGGTACAAGTGTATTGAAGTCCGAGGCTGTGCACTCTGAGGAAAAAAGCTCCTCGTTACTACACAAAATTACCTCGTTTGTATCTACATTTTTATCCTTTACATACATAGGCTTTCCAAACGCTATGCCAAGACCTTTTCGCTGACCTACGGTATAGCGGATTATGCCTTTGTGAAGACCAAGTACATTGCCATCTGTATCCACAAAGTTACCGTCGGGATAATTCCTACCTGTATAGTCGGTTATAACCGAAGCGTAATCTCCGTCGGGCACAAAGCATATGTCCTGACTGTCGCTCTTGCGTGCGGTTACAAAGCCCTCTCTCTCAGCTATGGCTCTTACCTCGTCCTTGGTATAATCGCCAAGGGGGAAGTATATCTTTGTAAGCTTTTTCTTATCTATCGGGTAGAGCACATAGCTCTGGTCCTTTTTTGTATCCTTGGCTTTTAAAAGCTTGCCGTCTTGTATACGGGCATAGTGACCTGTAACAAGTATATCGCAACCGAGCTCTTCTGCCTTGTCCATAAGAAGGCCGAATTTGAGATAGCGGTTACATACTATACAAGGGTTTGGTGTAGCACCCTTTTCGTAGCTGTTTGTAAAATTATCTATTACCATATCTTTAAACTGCTTTGTGCAGTCTATGGTGATGTGCTCCATGCCGAGCTTTTTGCACACATTAAACGCATCCATGGCATCGGTGGAGGTTAAATGCTTTTTGCATAGCTTCATGGTTACGCCTATACATTCATATCCTAGCTTTTGGGTAAGATATGCACATACGCTTGAATCCACTCCGCCACTCATTGCAACAAGTGCTTTCATACTATATCTCCGATAAAATATCTTTTATTATTTCCGAGGCTATTACAAGCCCCGCTGCAGGCGGTACAAAGGCTACCGAACCCGGGGTTCTCTCTCCGCCCTCTACTGTGGGAATCTCTTCCGAGTATACCACCTTTAATTTGTCTATATCTCTCTTTTTTAGTTCTCTTCGCATAACTCTGGCAAGCGGGCATACCTTAGTAGAGTATATGTCCGTTACTCTTAGCATGGTGGGATCTTTTTTGCCTCCTGTACCCATAGACGAGATTACAGGCACTCCAAGAGATGTACACCTTTGTACTATATCTATCTTTGCACTTACGGTATCTATGGCATCTACAACATAGTCATATACCGAAAGATCAATATCATCTGCATTTTCGGGCAGGTAGAACATATCGTGCTTTGTTACGATGCAATTTGGATTTATATCCTCTATCCTCTTTTGGAATACATCGGTTTTCTTCTGCCCTACGGTGGAATGAAGTGCTATAATCTGCCTGTTGATATTTGTAATATTCACCGTGTCGTTATCTATGATATCAAGTGCTCCTACACCCATTCGGGCAAGTGCTTCTACCACATAACCGCCTACTCCGCCAATGCCAAAAACGGCAATTCGCTTTTTGGCAAGTACCTCTGTAGAAGATGTGCCGTATATTCGCTCACTTCGTGAAAATTGACCCGACATAATTAGTTCTGCTTCCTTACTATTTTATATTCATCGTACATACTGAAATATGAACATTGCGAGTACGGCTGACCCATATATCTTGCGATATCATCCTCGTCTAAATTTATGGTACAGCACTCTTCGTCCTCGTCAAAGTATGCACACAGCTCGCATTGTGTTACCTTTGGCTTTTCCATAATTATTCTCCCTTAAGCACACGGGAGTCGAACCCCGTATGCCTTAAATTTTTAAAATTTGCACACTTTTTATTTGTCGTCCTCGCAAGGCGTCAGCCTACCTTCGTCCTCCGCATAAAAATTGTACTAAATTT
>JAZLCB010000264.1:0-2479 GCA_045614005.1 Clostridia bacterium | reverse complement strand
GAACCAAAAACAAGATAAAATTGATTGTTTTTCGAGGCGACAGGTCGAAGGAATACTGTCGTATTTCAAGACCGACAACGAAGAAAAACGGCTATTTTACTTGTTTTTGGCGAGTTCGGATACTAACGCAACTGCTTACCTTTTGTATATTCCGGATATGCCTTTGTTTTCCGAATCGTTCATATATAAATCGGTAACTTTGATATCTCCGTGAGATGTGCGTTCAAGAATTATGAGTCTTTCGCCCTCGGTGTAAACCGCCTTGCCTGCTTCGGGCTCAAGACACTTGAAGTTGTGCTTTACTTCCGGAGCTTCGTCCTCATCTTCTTCCAATTCTTCCACGGCTTCGTAGCTGAAAAGTGCAATACCGTCCTTTATGCCGTATACCGAAACTTCAAGATTTGTTTCTTCGTTTTTGTATTTGCCGTTCCAGTTTTTGTCGCCAAAAGAAGGAATATCTTCGCCCTCAAGAACTCTTCTGTACTTACCTGTCCAGTTTTCGTCGCGAAGCTCTATATCGTCTGTCCACATATCATCAACGGTGATAATTTCTTTGTCGGAAGAAAGTGTAATCTTTACTGTTTTTTGTCCAAGATTGGTTACAAGATAGCGTCCGCTGCTGCTCTTAGTCTGTGCTTCAAACTCGGCTGTTATTCTGGATGACTCCATAACAAAGCCAACCGTGGTATCGTCTACCTGTACTGCTTCTATAACCTTGAATTCTTCGGTTTCCTCGTCTGCCCATATATATATGCCCTGCCATGCGTCGGTGCTTACTGTTTCGCCCGTTTCGTCATTTGAACACGACAAAAGTGCAAAAAGTACTACGCAAATAAGCATAAGTGCAAAAAGTTTTTTTATCATATAAGGGACTCCCTTCAAACAAATCGAGTTTTATCATTTAAGTTATTATACATATTTCGCAGAGTTTTGTCAACAAACGAACCCGTTTGACTTGACAAAATCCGACCTTATTTGTTAATATATTATTAACAAATTCTATGTAGAGAAGGAAGGGATAGAGTGAAAAGGGAAGGCAGAAAAATCAAAACACTACCACCGATGAATAAAATAGGTGCTGTGTTCATGCCCAGCAGAAATGGGGCTTCCAACCAGTTTTCAAACTCATTTGACATAACAGAAACAGAAAAATATCTTCACGAAAAACGCAAAAACGGCAAACCCGGCATAGGCATAATGCATGTAGTCCTTGCGGCATATGTGCAGACAATAGCCTCCTACCCGGGTATAAACCGCTTTATAAGAGGCCACAAAATCTACGCCAGAAACAGCGTTGAGATGTGCCTTACAATAAAAAAAGAAATGTCGCTTGACGCGCAGGAAACAGTAATAAAAATCCCTGCCGAAACTGACCACACCATAGACGATGTTTACGAAACAATAAATGCTCTTGTGGAAGAAAACAGAAAAGAAGGCGACAAAAACTCAATGGATTTTGCCGTAAGAATCCTTACATGGATTCCGCGTTTTCTGCTTTGCGGTGCAATGTGGCTTATCCGTCTTTTGGATTACTTCGGCCTTTTGCCCCGATTTGTTACAAAGATAAGTCCGTTCCACGCCTCCATGTTTATTACAAATGTAGGTTCACTCGGTATACCGCCTGTATTCCATCATTTGTACAACTTCGGAAACATACCGCTTTTTATATCACTTGGTATGAAATACAGCAAGACAATAACAAAAAGCGACGGAACTACCGAAAAACGCAAGTTTGTGGATGTAACGATTTCGTGTGATGACAGAATCTGTGACGGACACTACTATGCAACTGCATTTAAAAAGCTTAAGCGTCTTTCCGAAAAGGCGTGGCTACTGGAAGAAAAGGCAGAAAAGATAGTACAGGATATACGATAATCTCTTATTTAAAAACGCTTATCAAACTTTTGTTTGATAAGCGTTTTTAGGTTTAGATTGTATACTTCTTTGTATATTCATCATACATTTCGGCAAAGTTATTTTCACCGTCATACTTAACATGGCTAAGATATTCATGTGTATCAAAGCTACCCTGAGCCATTTCGAGCATACATACAGCGATGTTGGAGCAGTGGTCTGCTATTCTTTCGCAGTTTGTAAGGATATCGGCAAGAATGAAGCCGTATTCAACAGTACAGTTACCATGCTGCAATCTTAAAATATGGCTCGATTTAATCTTAATCTTAAGTCTGTCTATAACCTGCTCGAGAGGTTCTATCTTCTTTGCACCGTCGAGGTCGCCTCTTGTAAGAACATCTGTAGTGATGGTTATGATATCACAAACAGCTCCGATAAATACTTCGAGGTCCTTCTGTGCTTCGGCAGAGAATGCTATACCCTTGTCGTTCATTTCCTGAGCAACTTCAAGAATGTTGAGCGAGTGGTCACTTATTCTCTCTAAGTCGCCTATTACATGAAGAAGCTCTGTTACCTGCTTGGAATCTGCATCGGTAAGATCCTTTGCAGAGAGCTTAACAAGATA
>JAZLCB010000263.1:0-1847 GCA_045614005.1 Clostridia bacterium | reverse complement strand
GGAGACTTCAACACCGGTAAGCTTTCGTATTTTGAGAGCATTGACAACAGTGAGCTGGTAAATCCCGGCAAATATCCCACTTTCCCCTCCAGCGGCGGTTCTATCGACAACATCGTGCTTGAATCGGGTTGGGAGATAATTGCATCGGGCATGGGGCCCGCCGGACATTCCGACCACAATATGCTTTGGGCGGAGATTAGATACGGAAAATAATAAAAAGGTGTGCCTTGGCGTACCTGCGATAAAGCAGTATTTTGCAATAAAAAATGCAAAGTACTGCTTTATTTTTATTTGTTAGTACAACTGACAGTTGAAATAAATCCAAATAATTGTATCTGGACTTTCAGAAAATTTATGCTATAATATAAGCAGAACCGGTTCAGATAATAATTGCTGGAGGTCATTTATGGACAATCGTTTTTCTAATATTTTTAAGGAACTTCGCAAATTACAAGAATTAACGCAAGAGCAGGTTGCGGAAATGCTCGGCGTTACTTCACAAGCAATCAGCAAGTGGGAGTGCGGAACTTCGTACCCCGACATTGAAATGTTGCCTATTATAGCTAATATTTTCAAGGTTTCTACCGATTACCTTTTGGGAGTCGATATAAGCAAGCAGGAAAAGGATATTTTCGAAATCATAGAGAAAGCGAAAGCTTTCTGTGATAACCGCAAATATAATGACGCTGTTATCTTGCTTCGCAATGCTTTAATTCAGTATCCGTCAAGCTGCGAAATTATGTATTGGCTTGCTTGGAGCTTGAGAGGCACAATTAGACAGCATCCCGAACATGAGCATGAGGCAATAAATATTTATAGGCGCATTTTGAATATTTCCAAAAATTCCGAGCTTATATGTAAAGTAACACGGGATTTGGCATATTGCTATTATACGCTCGGAGATGTTCAGACTGCAAAAGCTTATATTGATATGCTTCCTTCCTTTGAAGTGTGTCGCGAATACAATCTTGGCAGAAGCAATGTTTTAACTGGTAAAGATTTGGCAGATGTTCTTCAAAAAAACATTCGTATGTATGCAACAGCCATTCAAGAGTGTCTTGAATATTTTGTCAATGAAAACATTCTGAAAGAAGATGAAATGTTTCCGTATTCTACGCAGATGGCAACAAAACATTTGGAAAACATCAAAGAATTTCTTGATTAAACTCTCGCCCCGCCTCGCGCGGGGCTTAGCTTTTGTGTCCACAAAAGCAGTGCTTGTCAGGAAAATTGACACGGCATAGATGAACATAAAAAAGGCTCCCTTGTGTAAAGGGAGCTGACGCCGAAGGCGGCTGAGGGATTGTTTTACGATGAAATTTTTGTTTTTACAATCCCTCCGTCTTGCTTCGCAAGCCACCTCCCTTTACACAAGGGAGGCTCATTACAGCTCGACAGTACACCTAAAAGGTGTAACACACTATACCTTGCAGAGCAAGATGTGTGAAAAAGGACAGAGACGAAAAATCTCTGTCCTTTTGTAATGTAGGGGCGATTCACGAATCGCCCGTTTGATTTTTGCAAGATTTTGGGTGGGTGATTCGTGAATCGCCCCTACGAGATTGCTTTTATATCGGCAGGTAAAACCTGCTTTATGGAAAGCTCCCTTTTGCGTTCCCTTTTTCTGTTTGTGATAACACTACAAAACAAAACCGAGATTTCTGACCAAAGGGTATACTTATCCCTTGGCGATGATGGGGGGCACTTGACTGCTATATTTTTCGGGGTGCAAAATCATGCTTGTAAACGAGGTCTATGTATTTTTTATTTTTTCTAGTTCTTTTTTGTATTCATTAAACAAAAATACATTTTCCAACAAGAAAAGTGGGATTAGTAAACAACCGTAT
>JAZLCB010000262.1:0-5256 GCA_045614005.1 Clostridia bacterium | reverse complement strand
TTTATACAGCTATCGAGTATACAATCACATACTACTCCAACGGAGTTGTATATGCTACAGCTACATATACAATAGAAGATGCAGTTACACTTCCCGTACTCACCGACTCTGCAAATGACTTTAACGGTTGGTTTGCAGACTCCGCTTTCACAAACGGACCTGTAACAGCAATCGCAGTTGGTACAACAGGCAACAAGGAATTCTACGCTAAGTGGACACCCAAAGCACCTGTTATTACATACTACACAATCACATTTAACGGTGTAGACTACGAAGTAGAAGAAGGCAAGGCACTCTCTTCCAACGCTTCTTTAAAGGCAGCGATGGGAGCAACCGAAGAAAAGACAGGCTACACCTTAAGCTTCAAGGATGCGAACACTTCCGCTACCGTTACTGTAGATACACTGGCTTCGGCAGATATGGAAATTGAAGCCGTTTATACAGCTATCGAGTATACAATCACATACTACTCCAACGGAGTTGTATATGCTACAGCTACATATACAATAGAAGAAAGTGTTACACTTCCTGTTCTTACAGATGCATCCAACAGCTTTGACGGTTGGTTTGCAGACTCTGCTTTCACAAGCGGACCTGTAACAGCAATCGCAGTTGGTACAACAGGCAACAAGGAATTCTACGCTAAGTGGACACCTGTGACAGAGTACTTTACCGTTACATTCGACGGCATGACCTATCAGGTAGAAGCAGGTCAGGCACTTTCTACCAACAATGAGTTAAAGGTTGCAATGGAAGCCGTAACCAAAAAGACAGGCTACACATTAAGCTTCGAGGGTACATATACACTCGGCGGTCTTGAAACCACCGAAGAAGTAGCTTTGGATAGTCTTGTAAATGCAGACATGACAATCGAAGCTAAGTACACAGCTATTAAGTACACAATTACATACATGCATGGCAGCACAGAAGTGCTCACCAAGGTTGAATATACAATAGAAGATACTGTTACACTTTCCGACTACTCCGTGGAGGGATATACATTCCATGGTTGGTTCGAGGATGAAGCTTTCACAAGCGGTCCTGTAACAGAAATCCCCGTTGGCACAACAGGCGACAAGGTTTACTATGCATATCTCACCGAGATACCCGATGTTCCCGACATATTCACCGTAAGCTTCTACGAAGGCACAAAGAAGTTCAAGGGAAGCTACGATGTAGAAGAAGGTACAACCCTCACCCAGGCACATGTAGATGCATACCTCGGAGATCCTGCAAACTACTCCATGCAGGAAGGTTACACAGATTCCGACGGCAATGTACACAAGATAGCTCCTGAACTCTGGTACATGGTAGGAGATGAGTGGAAAACCTACGACCCCGAAACCGTTGTAATAGACAGAGATATAGATGTACATCTCTTCACAAGATTTGCTGCATTCTATTACGACACAAACCTCAAGTTCAAGGGTGTTAAGATTCCCAGAATAGAGCTTACAATAGCTTACGATTCCAACACACCTATTACACATTCTTACCTCGATACACTCGCAGCAATGAGCGGTGTTCTTGAGGGAACAATAGACAATATAGAAACTGCTACAGGCATAGACCTCTTCCAGACAGCGCTTAATGCAGCTGCTAAGTTTAAGATTGTAGACGAAAACGGCAACATCGTAAATCCCGAAGTTCCTGTTCCGCTCCACAAGCTTATTACAGAAGAGCTCATAATGGAGCAGATAGATAACTATATTGATGCAAACTTAGGTAACGAAGAATTCATTGCAGAAATCTTAAGAAACGATACTGTTGTTAAGATGCTTCTCGAAGACGAGAGCATACGCAACAAGGTTCTCAGCGATGAATCCATGAGAAACAAGCTTCTTACAGATTCCGTAATCAAAGAAATGATTTCCAAGGATTCTGTAATAGACTGGATTTTCAATTCAACCGATTTCAAGCAGAAGTTCATAGACAGCGACGAAACCTTTGAATATATCATAGGTGACATCAAGGAACTTATTACAAATGACGATTATCACAAGATGATAATAGACGCTTGCGTTGAATTTGTAATGGATGTTTACTTCGAGGAAACCAAGCACTCGGATGCACTTGTAAATTACATAGACAGCGTCCTCGATAGTGATACATTCATCAAGCAGATAGAGGAAAACAAGGAGCTTCGCCCCTTGTTTAAGGAAGAAATCAAGTCTCTTATTGCTGAGCTTTCCGTAAAACCCGCTACCGATCCTACCAAGCAGGAAATTTATAACACAATCCGTACCAATGCTACAATTAAGCAGTCCATAATAGATTCTGTTACAAATAATGAAGATGTTATGGCAAACTTAAGAAGCGAGGTAAGAGAAGACTTAAAGAAAGCTCCTGCAGATTCCAAGTACAGAACACTTGTTACAGAAGTTATAAGAAATGAGTTTGCAAGTGCAAACTCCGAACTTAAGGACGGAATTATAGGAAGCATCAAGGACGATCTTAAGTCTTCCACATCTTCAATGCGTGCCGACCTTATAAAGGCAGTTAAGGAAGATCTTGACAAGGGCGATGCTTCAACACTTAAGGATGATATCGTAGAAGCGGTTAAGAAAGACTTGTCTTACGATACAGATGATAATGCAGAAACAATATCTACTCTCAAGGCTTCCGTTATAGGAGCTGTACAGGAGGAATTCAAGAAAGCTCAGTCCGACATCAAGGATAAGATTATAGATTCCGTAATGGACGACTTCTCTTCTTCCACATCTGTACTTAAGGATAAGATTCTTACAGCTATCGAAAAGGAATTCGAAAAGACCGATTCCGAATTCAAGGATACTATTATAAAGGCTGTTGAGGATGACTTTGCATCTTCTACATCCGTACTTAAGGATAAGATTCTTACAGCCATCAAGGCAGAATTTGCAAAGGCTGATTCCGAATTTAAGGATACAGTTATAGATGCAGTTAAGGACGATTTCGACTCCCCCGTATCCGTACTCAAGGATAAGGTTATAACAGCTATTGAAGAAGACTTTGCAAACGGTGGTTCTCTTAAGACCGAAATCGTAAACAAGGTTACAGCCGAAGTTAAGACAGCAGGTTCTTCTTTAAGAGATTCTATTCTTGATCAGCTCGCAGATTCCACAAGCGATGTTGCAGGAATGGTAAAAGACTATGTAAAAGCCGACAACGGCACAATAAAGTCCGACATTCTTGCTATGGCAAAAGACGATGCGCAGAACAGCGCTATCAAAGATGCTGCCAAGGATTGGATAGAAACAAATATAGATACTGCAAAGAGCGATATCCACGCTGCAGCAATGACAAGCGTCGAGGCTCTTAAGGTTGTAATTCTCCAGAGCGGTGTTACTGCAGACGAAACAGATGCTATGCAGTATGCACAGGACTATATTTCAGGTGCTATAGCTGGTGATGTAAAAGATCACATCGATGATGAAATAGATGCATTCTTTGCCGATAACGACAAGGTTTTCGCTATGGTAAACGACAACTTTGATACATTCTATAGTGCATCTGTAGATACATTGTTCGATAAGCTTTATGCAGACGATAATGTATTTAATGCAGCATACGAAAGCTTTGCAGGCGTAGCAGGTAAGCTCGAAGAAACCTTTGACAAATACATCGAAAATTCTGCAAACCTTGAAAGCGCAGTTAATACATTCATCATGGCAGACGGCAAGCTCACAGAAGCCATAAATGAATATGTAAAGGATCCTGCAAGTCTTAATAAGGCAATTGAAATCTATGTAGATGATGCAGACAGACTCGAAGAGGCAGTTAACTTCTATGTAGATGATGCAGACAGACTCAAGGAAGCAGTTGACTTCTATGTAGCTGACAAAGACAGACTTAAGGAAGCAGTTGACTTCTATGTGGAAGATGAGGACAGACTCATCGAAGCGGTTGAATTCTATGTAGACGATGCAGACAGACTCAAAGAAGCAATCGACTTCTATATTGATGATGATACTCGTCTTAAAGAAGCAATCGACTTCTATATTGAAGATGAGGACAGACTCACAAATGCAATAAATACCTATATAGACACAGCTTCGGATGATGATATTGAATCGGCAATTGATACTTACATCGAAAACGACGAAAATCTCATTTCCGCTGTTAACAAGTACATCGAAGACGATGCAAAGCTTATAGAGATATTCAACGTTGTTAAAAATAACAATGCAAATCTCATGAAAGCCTTCGATAAGTATATCGAAAGCGACGAAAATCTCGATGAAGCGTTTAACGAGTTTACAAAGGATACCGTAGCATTTGATAACTTCTACGAAAAGCATCTTGGAGCAAATGCAGACGATCCCGAACTCTTCAACACTCTCTTCGAAGATTACTACCATACTCATGTTCACGAAGTTGCAAAGAGCGCATACGATGAAGCGGTGATTTACAAGGATTATGTAAGTAACCCCGCAGATCCCGACAACGATGCAAAACTCGAAAAGAAAGCTCTCTACGACCTTATTATGGATTATGTATATGACTACACCGATAAGCTCGTTATAGAGTATGCAAACGATGAACTTGAAGCAAATCATCCCGAACTTGTAGATACAATCGACGAGCTCATGCATACAGAGCTTCCCGGATTTATAAGAAGCGAATACAGCAAACCTGATTCCGAAATCAAGAAAACTGTTGACGAACTTATAGAAAAAGAAGGCAAGAAGCTTATAGATCAGTATGTATCGGGCAATATAACCGATCCTAAGACATTAGACTTCATAGACGATACAATTAAGGAAAACATCACTGTAATCGTAGACGGTTATATAGATGGTACTTTAAGAGATGATATCAAACAGCTTGTAGACGACGAAATAGAGTCCTACATGAATAAGCTTATAAACGACTACATCAACAATGTAGGCGATGCAAGAAAGACTCTCGGTGAGCTTGTTCCCACATATGCTAAGGATGCCGTAGAGACATTAAAGGCTACCGATGCATTCAAGAACACAATCTCCGACTTTACATCAGGAAACGGCGTAAGAGTAAACGAAGGCAATATCATGTTCATATCCATACTCTCCGAGCTTATGGGCGAATATGATTACGAAACCCTCATGGCAGACTTTGCTCCTGCATCTGTTAAGACAATTACAGACAAGGTTGGTAAAGAGCTTGCATCCAAGTATGTAAATGCACTTCTCGATACATTCGTATCGGGCATTAAAGAAGCAGAAGCAAATCTTCAGGCAGATATCGACAACGGTATCGAAGGTACTGAATACAGATTTACTACTACACCCGGAT
>JAZLCB010000261.1:0-1764 GCA_045614005.1 Clostridia bacterium | reverse complement strand
GTTGCTCCTCACGTATTCCGTTCGGGTGCTTCCTTTGCAGCACATCTCCACCTCTTAAGTGCTATACCCAACGCTCTTATATGCGAGTTCCAGCAGATAGCAAATCCGCTTAGAGAAGAACTTCTCAATCAGCCTATAAAGATGGTAAACGGCGAAATCGTAGTTCCCGACGAACCCGGTCTCGGTATACACATAACAGACGAAATAATAGAAAAGTATGCATATATCCCCGGAACAGAACAGAGATTCAAGGTGGAAACAAAATAATGATATCTGATTTTAAAAGACTTGGTTTTGCAAATATAGATTGCAAGGCTTCAATCCTTGTAAAAGGGTATAGCGAAAACGAAAGCATAAATATCGGTTGCTACGGATATTATTTCAAGCTAAACGGCAGAAATATTATTGTAGATACAGGCATAGAGGATATAGCTACCGTCAATCTTACCAAATCCAGTCGCGATGACTGGAAAAGGGGTGAGGGCGAAATGTCCGTATCCGATAATCTTGCCAAGATGGGTGTTCGCCCCGAAGATATAGACGAGGTGTATATTACACATTCACACTACGACCATATCTCAGGCGTGTGCCACTTTGCAAATGCGAGCATATATCTTTCGTGCGATGAGTATGACTATCTTCGTCTGCCGTCAAATCCTCACAATAAGTTTCTTGGCGATGTTATAGAATTTCTTGATGCCAAGGACAAAGAGGGTAAGCTTGTTCTTGTAGACAAAGAATACAGTAATGACGGGATTACACTTAAGGTTGTAGGCGGACACACTGTAGGAAGCATGCTTGTATTTGCCGATGAGCTTCTCTTTACGGGAGATAGTATTTTCCTTTTGGAAAGTATAGACAAAAAAGCTCCCATAGGCTTTTCAAATGACGAAAAAGGCTCACTTAGTGCACTCGAAATTTGCGTAAACCACACAGGAATTGTCCTTACAGGACATGATAAGAAAGGAAATGCATATGTTTGATTTAAACGGAAAACTTGCCCTTGTTACCGGTTCCAGCCGAGGAATAGGCAAAGCTATTGCAAAGAGCCTTCTTATGGCAGGTGCAGATGTTATAATCCACGGTAGATCCGATAGTCCCAAACTTCAGGAAACCCTTGCAGAATTAAAGACTATTAAAGAGGGCGTGTATGCAGAATATGCCGATACATCCAAGCCCGAGGAAATCGAAGCAATGTTTGCAAGGATAGAAAAAAACATCGGCAAACCCGATATACTTGTAAATAATGCCGCAGTACTCAGCAGAGTACCCCTTATGGAGCTTGATTACAATGAATGGGACAGACTCATGCAGACAAATTCCCGTGGCTACTTTTTGTGCAGTCAATATGCTGCAAAGGGCATGATAGAAAAGAAGTGGGGAAGAATTATAAACATTTCCTCCATTTCTCAGTTTGAGGTAGCTCCCGGAAGAGTTCATTACTGTGCTTCTAAAGCAGCTATCGGCATGCTTACAAAAGGTCTTGCATTAGAGCTTGCACCATACGGCATTACAGCAAACTCTGTTCTCCCCGGAAGTATTCATACAGATTTTAATGATGATGTTTTAAGTAACAAACAGTACTATGATAACTGCGTGGCAGGAATACCGCTTGGCAGAATTGGCAAGAGCGAGGATATCGCAGGAGCTGTAGTTATGCTTGCTTCCGATGAGGCATCTTACACAAGCGGAGCAGAAATTGTAATAGACGGTGCAAAAACCGTATTTTAAGGAGTGATATTAATGTTTAAAGGTGTATGTTCT
>JAZLCB010000260.1:0-10818 GCA_045614005.1 Clostridia bacterium | reverse complement strand
ATTGTGGTACAATGTAGATAATATTGAGGTTTTAATGGTGATACAAATGAAAAAGCTCTTAGTTTTTATACTTATTATATCAATGCTTTCGTCTGTAACAGCCTTTGCCGATGACGAGGAATTCACTTCAGTATCGGACGGAGCGTCTATGCTGTCGGAAGCAACCGAAAGATACATATATACTCAGAACAAGATTCTTAGTGACAAAGCAGGCGCAAGGGTAATTATTGCCACCGCAACCGATTCGGGCGAGCTTTCGATTACAGAGTATGCCGACAAGCTCTATGACGAAATGGGAATAGGCCATATCGGCAGAAAGAACAGCGTATTTATTCTTCTTTGCCGTGACGAAAAGGACTATTGTATAAAGGTTTCGGACGGCATCTCAGCCGCACTTACGGATTCCTATGCACAGAGCTGTCTTGCAGAGTGCATGGAAAAGGACTTTGCCAAGGAAAATTACGACAAAGCGGTTATAAAGACATACAACCGCCTTGCTTCGTGGTACGCTAAGCAGTACGACATAAAGCTTAGTCTCACCGAGGATATGTTCGACTATAAGAACATGATAAAAACAGAAAAAGAGCGTAAGCTTTTAAAGAATGTAATTATAATTTCGCTGGTTGTTATTGTGGTTGTGGGCGGACTTTATGCGCTTATACATTTCCGCAGGAAAAAGCGTATGAAAGACCTTCTGCGCAAAAGGCAGGAGCGCAGACGCAGATATACCCTTTCACTTCGCGGAAAATAATTAACAAAATGTTCATTGACTTAAAAAGAAGCACTCGGTATAATATGTATATATCATATATAAAGGAAGATAAAAAATGAGTAATAAAGAAAAAACCTGTCATATAACTTCGATAGGCGGACAGGCGGTTATAGAAGGCGTTATGATGCGCGGACCCAAGGAGATTGCCACAGCTGTGCGCAAATCCGACGGAAGCATCGTAGTAGACAAAAAGCCCCTTGCCAGCTTTGTAACGAAGTACAAATTAAACAAAATCCCCTTGATACGCGGAGTATTCTCTTTTGTGGATTCGCTTATCACAGGCATGAAGTGCCTCATGTTCTCTGCCGACCAGATGGATCTCGAAGAGGACGAAAACGAACCCTCAAAGTTTGAAAAATGGCTTGAAGAAAAGCTCGGCGACAAGGTAAAGGACATAGCGATATACATCGCCGTGTTTGTTTCTATAATATTCAGCATAGGGCTTTTTATGCTTCTTCCAAACGCTCTTGCAACCGTTGTTGGAATGTTTACCAAAAACAAAATAATATTAAACCTTTCCGAAGGTGTAATCCGTATGCTTATATTCCTTTCGTATCTGCTTCTTGTATCCCGTATGAAGGATATACAGAGGGTATTTGAGTACCACGGTGCAGAACACAAGACTATTGCTACCTACGAAAGCGGTGAGGAGCTTACTGTAGAAAATGCAAGAAAGCACTCCAGACTCCATCCACGATGCGGTACAAGCTTTCTTCTTATAGTTATGGTAGTAAGTATTATTATATTCTCGTTTTTGCGTTGGGGCGCAATGTGGCAGAATATGCTTATGCGAATTGCCCTTATGCCTGTGGTAGCAGGTATATCGTACGAAATGATTAAGTTTGCAGGAAGATGCAAGCTTAAGGCTGTGGCTATTCTTACGCTTCCCGGTTTGTGGCTTCAGAAGATAACCACAAGAGAACCCGACGACAGTCAGCTCGAAGTTGCCATAACTTCGTTAAAAGCGGTTCTTACCGATAACAAAGAGGATGACAAATGGTAAATAAAAAAACTGTTGGCGATGCTCTCAAACAGGGCATCGCCTTACTCAAACAAAATAATATTTCCGAAGCTATAACCGATGCAACGGTTCTTCTCTCGCACACTTTGGAATGTGACAGGCTGTATCTTACAATTCACAAAAACGATGCAATAGCCCCCGACAAAGATGATGTGTACATGGAGCTTATAAACCGCCGTTGTCAAAGCGAGCCCGTGAGCTACATTACAGGTCACAAGGAATTTATGTCGCTCGATTTCAAGGTGGAAGAGGGCGTTCTCATACCTCGTCCCGACACCGAGATTCTTGTGGAAACCGTGATAGAAAAGCTAAAGGACATACCAAATCCCGTAATCATAGACATGTGCACTGGTTCGGGTGCTATAGCGGTGTCTCTTGCAAAGTATATACAGGGTAGCTGTGTTACCGCGCTCGATGTAAGCGAGATTGCCTTAAGAATTGCAAAGGAAAACGCTCTCCTAAACGGTGTAGATGTTGTGGTAGATAAGCACGATGTTCTCACTGCGTATAACTCCTTGGCAGATGCGGTTGTGTCCAACCCTCCGTATATACCAACAGAGGTTATAGCCGGGCTTGACTCCGATGTATCGGATTATGAACCTCACCTTGCTTTGGACGGTGGCAAAGACGGACTCGTATTCTACCGCGCCATAGTTCAAAACATAGGCTCTGCACTCAAAAAAGGCGGTCTGCTTGCTTTTGAGGTGGGTCACGATCAGGCGCACGATGTAGCCATGATAATGCAGGATGGGTTTTATGGCATAGATACCGCAAAGGACCTTGCAGGCATAGAACGTGTAGTATATGGTTTTTTACGCTAAAGCCAGCGCTTTTGAAAGTAAACGCAGATTTGCAGGATAAATATTATCAAATTCCGATATCGGCAGGGGATTTTGTCCCCTGCCGATTTCTACTGTGTAGCCGGGTCGGTTGTAGTAGGATATGTACCAGTCTTTGTAGCCTGCAAAGCCCGATTCGTATGGGGTTATTGCCTTGGTGTAGCCACTCACTCGTGCAAGCTCGTCGGCTATCTCCTCACTTCGCGGAGGCAGGAAGTCCTGATACTTCCAATATATGATGTCGCCTTGGGTATGCATGGATACAGTTAGTGCAAAATCCTTATCGAGGCTAAGGTTATGCACATTTCGGCTCTCTATTGCCGAAAGCGGAGCAGAGCCTACAAAATCCCTCGGGGCAGGTGATATAAAACCCTGCGCGTATTTTATTTCCTTTGCTTTGTCCCATGAGGCAGGGTAGTTCAGGTTAAGGTCAGTACCTGCAATATTTGCTTTCCAACCGCTTGGAAAGGCGATGTTGGGGTAGTCCTGCGATATTCGCTGTGCTATGGCATAATACGGAGAGCCTTCGCCAATTGCTCCCGTTACAAGGTCAACTCCGTCAGGGTTTACAAGTGGCATCAGGAAGAGCTTTTTTAAGGCATACAGATTTTGTGCATTTTCTTCTCCTATGTTGGAGGAGGCATAAATCGACTTAAGATAATCCTCGGCAAATTTAAGCACAACAGGTGTGGTAATCCATTCGTTAGCGTGGTGCGACGCATTTATAAATATGTTTTTGCTTCCTGTGCCTATGGTTATGTACCAAAGCTCCCTCTCCATTACGGATGTGCCTGCACTCTCACGCCTTGCAATGGGATAGCGTGCAATAAGGCCGTCAAGTATGTAGCCCACAAGCTCGTACGAGTAGTCCGCATTCGTGGGCACTACATCAAAGCCGAACGGCACAACCACCTCGGCAAAGGGCAGATAGTCCGTAAGCATGGGATTTGCCCTGCGTATTGCTTCGGGAGTGGTATTGTATCTGATAGCCAATGTTTCGGGAGTGTCGCCCGCTGTGAGTATTACGGTGGTATATCCTCTTAGGTAGGGTAGCAGGTATTCGTATGTCACTTCGCCTGCAACTCCGTCTGCAGCTATGCCCACGCTGTTTTGAAACGCCACAAGTGCATCGTGCACATTTTGGTCAAACATTCTTTTTATTCCGCCCGCGGAATATCCTGCACGGCCAAGTGCAAGTGTAAGGTACTCTACCTGCAAACCGCTGTCACCAAGTTTCAGTATTTTCATCAAAACAACTCCTTTGTATAATTATATGTTTGGCACACGGAATTTTTGCTAAAAAAGAAAAACATGACAAATAAGCCTTGTTTACATAATGTTATGTTTGTAAAAATTAAGGGGTGTTATTTTTCGTTTTTTGCATCTTGTGTCAAGGAAAAAATATCATAAAAAAATAAAAATTTTTTGTTATTTTTTTGACCTTGACAAGTCGAATCCACCCAAAATTCCCAAAAGTCAAAAGTGCCTCAAAGTTAGGGTTTATGTGGGTTTAATCCACATATCCACATTGTTATCCACATTTTTTATCAAGAAAAAAACAAAAAAGTTTTCAAAAATTTGCAAAAAATTTTAAAAAAATTATGGGGTTACATAATATTTTATTTAACATTTTTGTAATAACTTTTTTGGTAAATTTTTATCAAAAAACTGCGAAAAAATCTTGTCCAAAAAAGCTGAACTTTTTCAAAACAATTCTCGCAAAACCGCATAAACACTGGCTTTGCGAGGGGTAGGGCGTTTTGGAGTGAATAAAATTGCAAAAAATACGGCAAAAAATGCATTTTTAAAAAATATATGAAAAATTTTTAAAATTACTATTGACAAAACCGAAATTGTGAGTTATAATGCGCTTGAAAAGGTCAAAGAAAGTCAAAGTCAAAAAGTCAGGACGACATCCTATGGGGATAAGCGACTCTATAGAGAGCTTCATTATGGAGCTATTAACAGCCAAGGGCAGTGTGGAGCTCAGGCGCAATGAGCTTGCACAGTATTTTAACTGTGTGCCATCGCAGATAAACTATGTTATATCCACAAGATTCACCACCGAGCGCGGTTACACCGTAGAGAGCAGACGCGGAGGCGGTGGCTATGTCAAGATAAGCAGGGTGGATCTTTCGGGCAGAAATATTATTGAACATACTTTGAATACAATAGGTCAGAGTGTGGATATAATGACGGTGGAAGCCATCGTTAACACTCTTTATATAAATGAAGTAATAAGCCACGACGAAGCAAAGATTATTCTTACTGCTTGTTCGGGGAGTGCACTCTCCGCTATAAGCGACGGAATTCTCAGAAACAGGGTAAGGGCAGATATATTTAAGAATTTGCTTTTACTGTTTGCATGAAAGGATGATTAATTATGTTATGTACAAATTGTGGTAAAGCTAATGCTCAGTTTCATTATAAACAGATTATAGGCGGTAGTAAAACCGAACAGCACCTTTGCACCGCTTGTGCACAGGCACTCGGATACATCGGTAAGTCGGAGAGCTTCTTTGATATAGGAAGCATCTTAAATGACTTTATATCCGTACCCAAGATGGCTACCGCTTCCAAGGCTACTCCAAGCTGTGAGGCTTGCGGTACAACATATGACGAATTCCGCCGAAGCGGACTTCTCGGTTGCGACAGATGCTACGATTCTTTCGGAAACATTATAGAAAGCTCGCTTTCGCAGATACAGCCCTCTACCACGCACAAGGGAACACTCGGAGGCGAAGCCGGCAAAAAGATAGAAAGACAAAACGAAATCGCCTCTTTAAAGGAAGACCTCAAAAAGGCAATCATAGACGAGCGCTATGAGGATGCCGCCAAGCTTCGCGACAAAATAAAGGAAATGGAGGAAAAGGAAAATGGCTAAATGGTACGATGATACAGGCTTTCAGAATGATATCGTGCTCAGCACCCGTGTGCGCCTTGCACGAAACCTGAAGGGTATTCCTTTTCCGCGTAAGATAACAGAAGAGGACGCAAAGCGCGTAATACAAAAGGTAGAAACAGCCCTTGAGGGAGCAAATCTCGGCTTTACAAAAACGGACATTGCTTCTACAGAGGCCTCCGAGCTTCAGAAGCTTGTAGAAAAGAGATACATCAGCCCAAATTTTGCTTCGCAGACCAAACCTGCAGCACTTTTTGTAAGTGCAGACGAGAGCCTCGCCGTAATGGTAAACGAAGAGGACCACATAAGAATGCAGGCAATATTTGCAGGCTTTGAGTGCCAGAGAGCATATGAAATAATCTCGGGGCTTGACGAATGTGTAGCACAAAAGGCAGAATATGCAATTCACCCCAAGTACGGCTACCTTACAAGCTGTCTTACCAATGCAGGTACAGGCATGAGGATATCGTGCATGATGCATCTGCCTGCACTTTGCAAATCCAACATGGCAGAGAGCCTCTTTGCCGCACTCGGCAAACTCGGCATAACCGTTCGCGGTATGTACGGCGAGGGTTCTAAGGCATCGGGCTATCTTTTCCAGATATCCAACCAGATGACACTCGGCATATCCGAAAAGGAAATTGCCGACAGAATGAATGATGTAGTAAATCAGCTCATTACAAAAGAACGCGAATTAAGGCAGGCGCTTTTAAGACAAGATACCGCCGCAATAGAGGATAAGATAATGCGTTCTGTGGGTATATTAAAAACAGCAAGACTTCTTTCCAACAAGGAGATGCTCACACTTTTCTCCAATGTGCGCATGGGCATATCCTTAGGTCTTGTGGATGAAATAAAACCAAAAACACTCAATAAACTCATGGTGGAAACATCGCCAAACCACTTGGCAATAAGCGACCCCAGAGAAAGGGACATACTGAGATCCAAGACAGTTCGAAGTGTATTAGAAAGTGAGGTATAGCATATGGATTCAAGATTTTCGGATATTTCGCGTAAGATACTTAGACTCTCCCACGACATAGCCGCTGAGCTCGGCTACAACTATGTGGGCACAGAGCACATAATTGCAGGCATATTAAGAGACGGCACAACAGAAGCCTCTGCCGAATTGGAAGCACAAGGACTGGGCTTTGACAGCGTAGTTAGCAAGATAATGGAGTTCAACGCTCCGTCGGGCAAGGTTAACCCAAATCAGGCACTCCCCATAACACCGCGCACCAAGGCAATACTCGAAATAAGCTTCAACGAAGCAAAAAAAGAGGGTTCGCTTCTTATAGAACCCGAGCATATGCTCTTGGCAATAATCCGCGAGGGTCAGAGCTTTGCAGCTAAGATATTAAGAGATTTAGGCGCGGACTTTGCTTCCCCGGTGTCCGAGGTATCACATAGCGAGGAGAGTAAACCTAACCGCAAGGCATCTGCCTCCAAAAATCTGGAGAAGTTTGCCACCGACCTTACCCGCCTTGCAGAGGAGGGCAAGTTTGACCCAATAATCGGCAGAGATAAGGAGATAGAAAGGGTAGTGCAGATTCTCTCGCGCAGAACCAAAAACAACCCCTGTCTTATAGGCGAACCCGGTGTAGGTAAGACGGCAGTTGCCGAGGGTCTTGCACTAAAGATTGCCGAAGGTAAGATACCCGAGATATTAAAGGGCAAGCGCATCTACTCGCTCGATCTTTCGGGCATGATAGCAGGAACAAAGTACAGAGGCGAATTTGAAGAGAGAATAAAGGCTGCCTTAGACGATGTAAAGAAAAATAAAAATATCATTCTTTTTATAGACGAAGTGCATACCCTTGTTGGCGCAGGTGCGGCAGAGGGTGCAATGGACGCGGCAAATATATTAAAACCGCTTCTTGCAAGAGGTGAGCTTCAGCTTATAGGTGCTACCACTTTAGACGAATACCGCAAGAACATAGAAAAGGATGCCGCTTTGGAGCGTAGATTCCAGCCTATTAATGTGGGCGAGCCCACCGTGGAGGAAACTATAGAAATCTTAAAGGGAATAAGAGAAAAGTACGAAAACCACCACAATGTAACCATAACCGATTCTGCTTTGGAAAGTGCGGCAAAGCTTTCGGACAGATATATAAGCGACCGCTTCTTGCCCGACAAGGCGATAGACCTTATAGACGAGGCATCGTCCAAGGTTCGTATGAAGGCATTTACCGCACCGCCCGATATAAAGGAAATTGAGGAAAAGCTCGAGAGCGTATCTTCGGACAAGCGAAACGCTATAGAAAGTCAGGATTTTGAAAAGGCGGCAAAGCTTCGCGATGAGGAAGAGGATATCCGTAAGGAGCTTTCGGACAAGAAGGAAAAATGGGAAAAGTCCAATTCCAAAGAGGAGCTGTGCATTACCGAAGACGAAATCTGCGATGTCATAACAGACTGGACTTCCATCCCCGTGCGCAAGCTCGCAGGCGAGGAGGAACAGCGTCTTAAAAACATGGAAAACATCATCCATGAGCGTGTAGTGGGGCAGGATGAGGCAGTAGTTGCCGTATCAAAGGCTATCCGCAGAGGCAGAACAGGCTTAAAAGACCCCAAAAGACCCACAGGCTCGTTTATATTCTTAGGACCTACAGGCGTAGGTAAAACCGAGCTTTGTAAGGCACTTGCCGAGGCTGTATTCGGCGATGAAGATGCCGTAATCCGCATAGATATGAGTGAATACATGGATAAGCACAATGTTTCCAGACTCGTAGGCTCACCTCCGCGATTTGTAGGCTACGAGGAGGGTGGTCAGCTTACCGAAAAGGTAAGACGCAAGCCCTATTCCGTGGTACTCTTTGACGAGATAGAAAAGGCACACCCCGATGTGTTCAATATCCTGCTTCAGATACTTGAAGACGGTATTCTTACCGATTCGCAGGGCAGACGCGTGGACTTTAAGAACACGGTGGTAATTATGACCTCCAACGTGGGTGCAAGACTCATTACCGAAAAAGCAAAGATGTCGCTCGGCTTCGGCTCTTCGGAAGCGAGCGCCGATGCAGACTACGAGGCAACCAAGGCTAAGGTTGTGGGCGAGCTTAAGGATGTGTTCCGCCCCGAGCTTATAAATCGTATAGACGAAATCATAGTGTTCCGTAAGCTCACAGGTGACGAAATAAAGGAGATTGCAGGCATTATGCTTTCTTCGCTCAAAAAGCGTATGGCAGAGCTTGGACACAATGTGGAATTTACAGATGAGCTTGTAGAGCATCTTGCTAAAGCCGGCTATGACGATGTGTACGGCGCAAGGCCCTTAAGACGCGCCATTCAGTCGCAGGTGGAGGACTTCCTTGCTGATGCTATCCTTGGTGGTGAGCTTAAGGATAAGGAAAAGATAGTTGTTACTTGCGAGGATGACAAAGTAACCATAGAATAATCGGACAAATCCTGCAAATTAAGGTGCAAAAAGGTCTTGTTTTGATTGACTTTGCAATATACGAGTGATACAATTAAGGCACACGGAACTTTCCGTGTGCCTTGTGCTATAATTATTAATTCAAGTGGGTGATTTTATGCAGAAATTATTAAACGCGGTGGATAAATACCGCAAGCTTATTCTGGATACTGAAAGATACGTATGGCAGAATCCCGAAACAGGCTACAAGGAGGTAAAAACCTCCAAATATATGCAGGAAACATTCGAGTCTCTCGGCTACGAGCTTACACTTGCAGGGGACATACCGGGCTTTTATACAGTAGTAGACACCGGAAAAGAAGGTCCTACTGTGCTTATTCTCGGTGAGCTCGACTCTATCATATGTCCTCAGCATCCCGAGTGTGATCCCGAAACAGGAGCAGTTCACTCCTGCGGTCACAATGCGCAGTGTGCAGCACTTGTGGGCATTGCGGCGGCACTCAAAGAGCCCGGTGTATTGGACGACCTTTGCGGAAGGATAAAGCTCTGTGCAGTACCTGCTGAGGAACTTCTTGAAATAGAATACAGAAGCAAGCTTAAAGAGCAGGGTATAATAAAATATTTCGGCGGCAAGGGTGAGTTCCTTTCGCGCGGATATTTTGACGATGTAGACCTTGGCTTTATGGTACATACGGGCATGGCTTTTTCGGTTCGTAGTGGCATGGTAGGTTGTATGGCAAAGAAGATTACCTACAAGGGCAAGGCTTCTCACGCGGGTGGCTCACCATGGAATGGTATCAATGCGCTCTATGCGGCATCAAACGGACTTAATGCTATAAACGCTATCCGCGAAACCTTCCAGGAGAAGGATATAATCCGTGTTCATCCCATAATGACCGAGGGTGGAGCTATGGTAAATGCTATCCCCGGAAGCGCAACTCTGGAAAGCTATGTTCGCGGTAAGACATTCGAAGGAATTATAGATGCTAACAAGAAGGTAAACAGAGCACTCGTAGGTGCGCCGCTTTCGCTCGGGGCAAATATTGATATAAACGACTTCCCCGGTTATGCACCTGTTATAAATGACAAAAACCTTATAGAAGTTACCAAGGAAGCTATGGCACTTGCCCTTCCTGAAAGAAAGTTTACACATTATGACGCGGTAAGTTCGGGTAGCTCCGATATAGGCGACCTCTGCTCGGTAATGCCGATGATTCACCCCATTTCAGGTGGTACAAAAGGCACAAGCCACGGAAGTGACTTCTACATTGCCGACCCCGAGGCAGCTTGCGTAGACAGCGCCAAGATGCAGCTTGGTATGCTCTACATACTTCTTAAAGACAATGCCGAAAGAGCAAAGAAGGTTGTAGCTGAATACACGCCTTTATTCAACGGCAAAGAGGGCTATATGGAATATATGGATGCCCTTATGGATTCGGGCGACAGAATAGAATATACCGAGGATGGAAATGCGAAGGTGAGATTATAATGGAATCACTTGCAAAAGCAGTAGAAAAACACGAAAAACTTATACTCGATTCGGAAAGATATCTATGGAAGATACCCGAAACAGGTTTTAAAGAGGTAAAGTCCTCCAAATATATTCAGGAGGTTTTTGAAGATCTCGGTTACGAGCTTACACTTGCAGGCAATATACCCGGCTTTTATACTACAATAGATACAGGCAGACCGGGCCCGACACTTCTCATACTCGGTGAGCTCGACTCGGTTATCTGCCCTCAGCACCCCGAAGCCAAT
The DNA here is from genome assembly GCA_045614005.1 of Clostridia bacterium. Lineage (GTDB taxonomy): Bacteria > Bacillota > Clostridia > UMGS1810 > UMGS1810 > RGIG8748. The sequence continues at coordinate 153 of JAZLCB010000260.1, read as the reverse complement.
CCCGAAACAGGTGCGGTTCACGCTTGCGGACATCACACACAGGGTGCGGCACTTATCGGTATTGCGGCGGCACTCAAAGAGCCGGGCGTGCTCGACAGATTCTCGGGCAAGATTAAGCTCTGCTCAGTACCTGCGGAGGAGCTTCTTGAAATT
>JAZLCB010000259.1:0-1738 GCA_045614005.1 Clostridia bacterium | reverse complement strand
GTTTTTTTCTTCTTTATATTGGAGAGTTTACCGTTTGGCTTTTGTTTCTGCGATGATGAATTTTCCTTTGGCATTTTTACTTCGCGCAGATTATAATCCTTTTCCGTAAGCTCCGTATCCTTGGGAGGCTTTGGTGTCTCCTCTTTGGGCTTGGTTTGAGAATTTTTCTCTGCATCGTCCTCGCCTTGTACGGGATAATCTGTCTCGGGTGTTTGAGAACCTTTTAAAAATATAATCTTCTTACTTGCCGGAAGACCTTCGTTGAGAATGTCTTTTTTAATCTTTGCCCAGTCTTCCTCTGTTCCGTTATAATAAACTTTCTTTATTTCATCCATGCCGTAAAAAGCAGAACTGCCTATTTTTTTAAGTGTGGAGGGAAAATGAATTTCTTCTATTTTGTCACAGTACATAAACATACCGTAGCAAATTTCTTCTACACCCTCGGATATGACAACTTTTTTCAAATTTTCGCTGTTTAAAAACGCAGTTCCGGGGCAATCGCTTACGCCCGAGCCTATTGTAAGTTCTTTTACCCCGCTATATTCAATTATTCCTGTACCGAGAGTTGTAACAGAGTCAGGAACATCAAAGCTTGTAAGTGATGTACATTTTTCGAAGGAATATGAACCGATTTTTTTGAGTGTATCAGGGAGTGTTACCTTTGATAAATTATAGCACCCTTTAAAAAAGTTTTCCGGTATTTCTGTTACGCCGTCTTTCACAACAACAGTCTCAACATCGGGATGTATTGGAGAAACCGGATAATCCTCTACAAAGCGTATATCATAAAGACCGGGATAAACCGTTAATTTCTTTTGTCCGGACAGGGAGCCTACTATATCACAATAGCGTTCCTCGCTGAACCACACATCATAAAGTATTCCGCCCTTGTCCAAAGCCTGCAAAGAATGAAGTCTGTGAGAGCCGAACGAATACATATCTTCCACACTTATATCAAAATGCTTTTGGGGATTTTTTTGATTTGCCCATGTAGTATCAAAAAACACCCATCTGCTTCCGTCATAAAAAGCATTGAAAGCATGCGAACCATCCATATCGGAAATAAGAATTGTCGGGATTCCTGCCATTTTCATCATTACCGAAGAAAGATTTGCATAATCTTCGCATATGCCGAGCCCGGATTTATATACATGGTGTGCCATGGCTACACTTACGCCCGAAGTGTTTGATATATCAGGAATGGGGCAATCCTTTTCTTCGCAATGCAAGACATCTGCATCTGTGCAATCATCATAGTTGTAAGCAACATTTTGTGATATACACAAATATATTGCATATGCCTTATCTCTTACGGTAGAACAGCCTGCTGTTACAGAATCTACTATATCCTGTAACTCTTTTGCATCAGCTTTTGATATGTTTCTGTAGTCGAGTCCCATTGCATGTTCGGGCAGGACATTGTCTTGTATGAATTCATATACTTCTTTTTCATATTCAAGGGTTGTTCTTTGGGGCAAAGCCCATGCAAACGGTGCATAAGCGCTAAGAGCCGTTACAAGTACAAGAGCCATCCCTATTATTCTTTTTTTCATACAAACATCCCCTTGTTTATTTTTTATCATTTCATAAGCATTTCGTGATACTGCTCTCTTGTGATGAGTGCTTGTCTTGGGCGGTTTCCGTCGAGACCCGATATAATTCCTCTTGCTTCCATCTGGTCTATGATGCTTCCGGCTCTGTTGTAGCCTATGCGGAAGCGTCTCTGCAGAAGCGATGT
>JAZLCB010000258.1:0-1550 GCA_045614005.1 Clostridia bacterium | reverse complement strand
TTCATTGTACAAAAGCAATAAAACATTTGTAAATTTTGTGTAAAAATTTGTAGAATTTTAATGACAAAATGATGATATTTAGGTGTTAAAACACATTTTTTTATTGACTTTTGCATTATTTTTGTTATAATAAAAGTAATGGCGACAAAACGCGTGTCTCAAATTGAGACACGCGTTTTTTTATAACCCGAGAATACTGTATAATTCTTCCATGGTAAGTTCGGGTTTTGCAAATAGTGTTCTTGCATAGTCGAGGATTGATGCAGTGCCTATACTTCCGCGGTAGGCAGGGTAGCCCTTTTTGTATGCGTTAAGGTTATGGCTTACTCTCCATTTTTCGTCGTCTATGCTGTCTCTTAAAAGGTCGTAGAGTATATCAAGACTTTTCATAGAAGCATCGTTTGCGCTTAAGGCAAGCTCCAATTCTCTGTTTTTTCTGTCCGATTCGGTTTTGTAGTTTCGTTCCCATTCGTCCGATTCCGCCAGATAATTCCTGTCCAGATAATCCTGATTTCTGCGGTATGCAAAGTCACGCAGGTCTTTACTGTCTGCGAGCTTATCCAGATGCCTGGAGTAATCTCTTTCTTCTCTTGATGATAACATATCATTGGCAGAGAGCAGATTGTCCAGCTTGAGTTGTTCGTCTTTGTAGTGCCTCTGGAATGCCGCATCGTACAGCTCGGGAATTTTTGAGGCAAGCTGAGAGTTGTAGTATCCAAGTGCCTGCATTGCGGCACTCTGTGCATTTGTGTTTTCTACGCCGTTTGTTCTTAATGAATTTTCTGCCAGAGCTCTGTCGTAGGCAAGCTCGCCCTGCTTGTCGTATACCGATTTGTATGCTTGGTATGCCGGGTCCTCGGTATAATCGTATTTAAACGACTTTCTGCCGTTTACTACAGCATCGTACAAGTCGTCGAGTTCGTCCTCGTATTGGGAGCTGTAGTCCTCATATTTGGTATCTGCATATACAAAAGGGTTGTAGTCGCTACCTGAGTTGCCTGCGGTGTAGTTTCCGTATTTGGCACGAACGGCATTTGCTACATTGTTGCTTCTGGTCATTTCATCTTTGTCGCCGTCTTTGGCTGCCTGAGCATAGCGCTTTTTTGCATCAATTATTTGGTTTAATGCATCGTAGCTCAGGTTTTTGTCATATTCGGATATGTATATATCCTTGTTTTCGTCTAAAAGTTTTTTCTTTTTTGTTGTTTCGGTCATATTTACCTCCTAATTTTTTATGCTTGTTTCCTTGTATCGCAAGGTAAGAGAAGTAAGCACGAACTTCCCTCTTCCTTCAAATATCAGGTCTGCATCTTCGCTGCAGGTTATGGGTATATCTACGGAAAGGGGCTTGTTTTCGGCTCTGTCTTTTATTTCGGATAGCACATATGTGCCGTGCTTGTTTTTTAGCTTTACACTAAATGAAGCCCCTTCATCCAGATAATAACGCAGGAGAATACCACACACATGCTTGGATGCAAATTCCTTTTTTGCAAAGCTCAGCGCAAAATTCCATTTGTCGCAAAAATTATCGGATTTTTGCATGATTTCTT
>JAZLCB010000257.1:0-3506 GCA_045614005.1 Clostridia bacterium | reverse complement strand
ATATAGCCTGCAATATCAAGATCCACACTTACGGTATCGAGTACTGCATCTGTCATCTGGCTTGCAATGAATCTGTCCCAGATGATTTTGTATATCTTGTACTGGTCGGCTGTAAGTGATGCCTTGATGCTGTCGGGAGCTAAATCGGGATAAGTGGGTCTTATAGCTTCGTGAGCATCCTGTGCGTTCTTTTTGGTTTTGTATAGCTTAGCTTTTGCGGGGAGGTAATCCTTGCCGAAGTTATTTTCGATATATGTTCTTGCCTCTGCTACCGCATCGTCGGAAACTCTGAGTGAGTCTGTTCTCATGTAGGTGATAAGACCTATAAGGCCCTTGCCCTTAATGTTGATACCTTCGTAGAGCTGCTGAGCTGCCTGCATGGTACGCTGTGATGTAAAGGAAAGCTTTCTTCCTGCCTCCTGCTGAAGTGTGGAGGTGATAAAGGGAGGAGCACTCACCTTTTTCTTTTCTACTTTCTTTATAGACTTAACAACAAAAGTTCCGTCTTCTATACTCTTAAGAATCTTGTCTGCATCTTCCTTGGATTCAAGGTTTATCTTGCGAGTGCCTTTGCCGTAGAAGGAAGCTGTAAACTTCTTCTTGCCTGCAGAAAGGGAGGCATCTATTGTCCAGTATTCCTTGGAATCGAAGTTTTCGATTTCTTCCTCTCTGTCGCAAATAAGCTTGGTTGCAACAGACTGTACTCTGCCTGCGCTAAGACCCTTGCGAACCTTTTTCCAAAGAAGCGGGCTTATCTTGTAACCCACTATTCTGTCAAGGGCACGTCTTGCCTGCTGAGCATCTACAAGGTTTTCGTCTATAACGCGGGGTTCTTTCATACCCTGGGTAACTGCTTTTTTGGTAATTTCGTTAAATGTAACACGGCACTTATCATCGGGCTGTATATCCAGAAGAGATGCAAGATGCCAGCTTATTGCTTCACCCTCGCGGTCAGGGTCAGTTGCGAGGTATATCTTGGAAGCGTTCTTAGCTTCTCTCTTTAAGCTTTTTACAAGGTCGCCCTTACCTCTTATGGTAATATACTTGGGCTTAAAATCATTTTCCACATCAATACCGAGGTCGCTCTTGGGAAGGTCTATAACATGACCCATACTTGCTACTACACTGTAGCCCGAGCCTAAGTATTTTTTGATTGTGTTTGCTTTGGAGGGGGACTCCACGATAACTAATTTCTTTTTCATCTTAACAATTCCTATCTTTTTTATATGTTTTTGCTTTGAATATAATATCCGCCTGCAAGCTTTATTATCTTGCCTTTGATTTCGAGCATCATAAGGTTGGCATTTACCGTACCTATATCGAGCCCTGTCTTCTGACATATTATGTCTGCAAGGAGTGCTTCACTTCCGATACAATCAAGAATCCTGCCCTCGGGTGTATTGTCGGACGGTGTGTCTGCGACAAAGCGCTGTGTATCTGCATAGCCAATGTTATAGTAGTCGAGTACATCCTTTGCACTTGTGAGCATGTTTGCTCCGTCCTTTAAAAGGAAGTTAGAACCCTTGCACGAGGAAGAAGTTATATTGCCCGGAACGGCAAATACATCGCGGTTTTCCTCGGTGGCGTGCTTGGCGGTTATGAGTGAACCGCTTTTTAAATCGGCTTCCACTACTATGGTAGCCTTGCACATACCTGCTATTATACGGTTTCTCTCGGGAAAGCGGAACTTTTCCGAAGGAGTGCCGGGCAGGTATTCGCTTATTACAGCGCCGTTACTTAATATCTTGTTCATAAGCGGAGTGTTTATCTTGGGGTAGAGGCTGTCGGGCCCGCTTGCGATTACCGCTACTGTGGGGCTGCCACCCGAGAGTGCACCCTCGTGACACTTGGCATCTATACCCATTGCAAGACCGCTTACCACGGTAACAGAGTTTTCGCTAAGCTCTCTTGCTATGTTGTATGCTGTGCTTCTGCCGTAGTTTGTAGCCTTGCGTGTACCTACCATGGCAACCGAAAGCGCTGAATTAAAATCCGTGTAGCTTCCGCGTGCATAGAGCGTAACGGGTGGCTGATGAATTTTCTTAAGTAGTTCGGGATACATGGGGCTATCTATAGGTAAGATAGTTGCCGAAAGCTTAGTAAGCTCAGCTCTCATATCCTTTGCATCATCAAGGTTCTTTTTGGAAAGGGCGTTTATATCCGCCTCTGTAAGTATACCTGCATCTTTTAAAGAGTATACATCTGCGGAATATACATCCTCTATATCGCCAAAGTGCGAGAGAAGTTTTAACTTTTTGGTACGGGTAACACCGCTAAGCTGAAACCACAGCCAAAGAAGTTCTCTTTCCAAAATATCATCTCCAAAATAAACTGCTAACATTTACAATACTATAAAGAAAACGATTTGTAAAGAGTTTTTTTCAAAAAGTGACATATATAATGAAGAAAAAAACTCCCGCACAGAGTGCGGGAGCATGGATTTTAAAGGTTTTCAACAAGTTCTTCTATAAAGAAATATTCATATCCGTTTTCCGAAAGTATCTTTGCCGATGCGAGGAGTTTATCCTCCGAATCGCTCTGATATGCAAAGTAGTCGGGGTAGGAATACTGCTCGTGAGTTGCATAACCTATAAATTCGTTTCCGAGATGTGGCTTTAAATCGTTTTCAATCTCATTTAAGGGAGTAAGATTGAGACAAGGACCATAGGAGAAGCGCTTGAAGTAAAGTCCTGTTTCCTCATCCTTGTGAACTTTAAAGTTTGTGAGCATTGCATCGCAGATTTCGGAACTTATGTGGTTGTAACCGCAGATGGAGCTGTCTATTGCCTTGTCGCGTGTTCCGCGGGAGAATACGCCCGTTTCGGGTTTGCGGTTATTAAGAAGTCTCTGTGCGTGGCCGTAGGGGAGGGTATTGGGATCTCCGTTGTATTCGTCTTTTGAACCGTAGGAAGTGCCCATGAGCTTTATACCGCTGTCGTATATAGCCTTGCAACCATCTTTACTTACGGGGAGCCAATGTGTAAGAACAGCCCTGGCAAAGCTCTTTTCGCCTGCAAAACGTCTTACCTCGCCTGTAATAAGCTCCATTACCTTTTTAACATCGTCATAGTCCGCATTTACAAAAGGATAGTCGGGAAATTCCTGCAAGGAGTGGAATCCGAATCTGAGCCAGTCGGAGTTGTCTTCCCATTCTTTTTTGTATGTATCGGGCATATCTCTAAGGGTGAATTCATCCATTCCGTAGTAGAAGTCTGTGCGGTAGAAGAGATTGAGCTGTACCTTAAGACCGTACATATCGTGAGCCTTCTTGAGCGCACCGAGGAAGTGCTGGTCAAATATGGATGCGGGCTTTTGTCTTGCTATATCTCTTAAGCACCATATAACATCATCTATAAAGAAGTAACATTTTTTCATATCGCTATCTCCTTAGTCAAGTATTTCTTCTATAAAGAAATATTCATATCCATTGTCTGTAAGATATTTTGCATGGCGGAGAACCTTTTCTTCCGAGTCGGCCTGATAAGCAAAATATTCGGGGAAGAAGT
>JAZLCB010000256.1:0-4767 GCA_045614005.1 Clostridia bacterium | reverse complement strand
TTTAAGCCGTTTCGGTGTAAATCCCGAGTATCAGAACCTCGGTATTGGTAAAGCACTTATGAACCTTGTTGATATCAATATGAAGGTTATGGGCGTAAAACAGCTTCAGCTCCATACCGCAGCCAAGATAAAATCACTTGTATGTTTCTATTATGGCAGAGGCTTCTATATAGACTCTACCACTAAGGAAAGAGACTATATAAGAGCACTTCTTTGTAAGGATTATGACTAAAAAATTACAAAATTGTTACAAATGCGCAATATTTATATAAGATTTTCTTATGTTTTTCATATTTACATTTTCTCTTAAAAGACCGATAATTAATATATAAGGGGTTTAACCTCTTATGAAAATTTAATATCTTACTTTTAAGGAGGACACAAAATGTTAGGAAACATCAGAAAAAGGACCTTTAGGATGCTGAAAGCGGTCATTGGCATAACTATGTCTGCATCCATGATTTGTTCAAATTTGGTATGTGCTTTTGCACAGTCGGAATATCCGTATTCTTCAAAATACCCCACCGGTATTGAAGATGCGGATATTTCTTTTTTTACGGAAAGGGAGATTAATCATCCGCTTGATATGAATTTTGAATCAAACGAAGAGATAGAGTTTGTAAAAGCAAATTCGCAGAATGAACAGATAACATTAAGTGAAGATGCATACGAAGGTAAATTTGCCATTGATATTAAACCCACGAGTACGGAAAAGCTTCTAATTAAAGACACAGAATATTTTTCGGTAGGCAAAAATATTACCTCTCCTGTTTTGTATAGTGTAAGAAAGACTAATGCTAAAAATTCAATCAACATTTCAGTAAATGATAAGAAAATTACCATTAACGGTGTAACAACTCCCAATGCGGAGACAACTATTATGATACTGGATAAGAATGAGGAAATTGCCTATATAGATCAGTTGGCTGCAGATAAAAACGGAATTTTTATGTTTGATTTTGTTTTGCAAAATTATGGTACATATAATTTGCGGATTGGAAATGTCGGACAGGAGATATTTGAGCAGGAGCTAACGCTGAAATCCGAGACCATAACCGATGAAAGTATACAAGTACCCGAATCTGTAGATACGAAAACCAATCTTTTGAAATTGTGGATTAAGCCAAAATATAAAGCCGAAAGTATATCATTCTATGTAACTGCACTTGTTGACGGCGAGGAAAAACAAATAGTTGTTTTTGGCGATAAGGATTCGGATGGTGTATTCAAGGTGTCTGAAGACCTGGCTTTGGGCAAATGGCAGCAAATTACACTCGACTTTCTTAAACTTGAAGAAATCCCTGATTCTGCAACAGTTAAAGATTTTTATGTTTCTGCAAACCAAGGCTCGGAGTGGGTTATAGACTCGGTTACTTCAAGCTACAGAGAAAATTCCTCATCCTCGGTATCATTGGAGCAGTTTGCAACAGATAATGTTATCTTTAACGAAGAGGGTGAGGTGGTTTTCTCCGAAACCACAGACGGTGAGTATAAAAATTCTTCAAAAGTTGTTACAGGAAGCATAGATACAAATGAAATGATTTCCGGTATAACCGTAGATAGCGAATTCAGAAAGAATACGGAATTTACTCCCAGCGGGTATACTAATGACAAGATTTCATCGTATCCTATACCTACCGAGGATACAACAGTTTTCTCGGGTGATTACAAGAAGCTATTTTTTAAAAACAAGGATGATAATAACTACATATACTGCATGGATACGTCTACACTTGTCTGCACCAAGGTGCTTGAAATCTCATACGACCTTAAAGACGCATCATATACGGGAGATAAAATCGAGACATCAAATGGTATATATGATACCGAGACGGGTGAGCATATTCCATATTTTGAACATGCAAGAGAACATTATCTGAGCCCCAGCGGGGATGTGTTTGCTGCCAGACGAGGTTTAGAACCGGATTATTATCATCAGGTATATAAGTATTCAGATGGCTCGTATAATCTCTTTTACACAAGAGAATGGTTCAACAGAAGAGCTGCATATACAATGTCATTTAGCAGTAATGGTGAATACTTTGCGGTTGGTGATGAAAACTATTGGACATTATACAAAAACACAGAAAACGGATGCGAATATATAGACAGAGCATCTGTAGTATCTTCGGAATATGTGCAGGGAACCTTTATATCCAACGATGGAACAAAACTTTTTGTTTATGATCGGGATTACGAAGAACAACATATATATGATTTTGTTACGGGAGTGCATGAAGAATTATCCGACAGATATTTATCTCAGGCAAAGGACGGAAGATACTTAATAAAACATGAGACAAGCAAAGAAGTCTATTATTATTTATATGATGAAGTAACAGGAAACGAGGAAAAAATATATTATGAATCTTTTGGTACTAGGTATTGCTCCGACAGAAATTGGTTTCTGGATGTGGTAAATTATGAACTTCGAATTGTAGACCACAACATGAACACTGAACACAATAAATACCTGCTTTCTTTCGATGGCAAAAAGACATGGTATGCATATGACGGCGGAAAGTGGATTCTGGCATCGTCTTCGCCTGTGCCGAATATAGAAGAAATGCGGAAGAACGGTATGACAAAAGAGGAAATAAACATCATTCCCGAAGAAGCATACAAAAAATTCTACGAAAATGGTTTTGAGGTCTACACCTTGAATTTTGCAATAGGAATGTTTGGCAGCACCAAAGATATAACGCCTGTTGTAAAATCTATATCTGTAGACACCATAGCAAATCAGCCTGTGGACTACATATATTCTTCTAAATTGTTTACATTCGATAAGTCGGATTATAACAAAATAAATGCCATGTTCCCTGTGGAAGACTTCCCCAAGGTGTCGGAATGTTATTATCTCTTATATCTTGGCAACGAGTGGCTCTATACTTATAAGGACGGCAAGGTTATTAAGCTCGACTTCACAGCAGAGAGCATTGCACAGCAAACGGAAGAAAACTGGTTAAAGGTTAAAAAGTCCGGTCTTACGGTAAACGAGGTAAGGAGTATACCGCAGAGCATACTTACAGAACTGTTTCTAAATAGTGAGTTTGCCAACACAAAATTTGGTGTTATTGCAATTTCCAAGGTCAAGGACGATACCACCGCAACCTATAATGTAGAGGTTAAATTAAGTGCCGATGTAAGGTATATAACCGAGGATAACTATTATCTTGAAATATCCCTTAGCGGTGCGGAAAAAATAATATATACTCCCGAGCAAATAACCAAAACACAGATAGATGACTTTTTGTCATGGCTCGATGAAAGACAAAACGGCAACGGAGATATATTCTACAGAATTCAGACAGAAGAAGGACAGAAGTTTATAAACTACTACAATATAACCAATGTAAATGTATACAAAAATAACGACAACTTGCAGTAATAACACAGAAAGGATTGATACGCATGAAGAAAATACTCATAATTCTTTGTATGTGTATTGGTATGTTGTGGAGCACCTGTGTATCTGCCGATGCAATCGAATATCAAGATTTGATAGATGAGATTACAAACGAGCGTGCCGAAAGCGTGTACAATATAGATCTCAATGCTCCATTTGAAAAGGAAAAAAGCGGTGTCCGTGAGGAAATAGATGTTCAGACAGGCTCTCTTACTGTTAGCTATGATTTTTTCTCATTTGATTTGCACGGAGGACAGAGCTTTGGGTTTGGTATGGTATATAACCCCAATTTTGCCAAGGAATTTAACGAAAGTATAACAGAGCTTGGTGACGATAATGAAAATATAGAAAGAACGGGACATGAAAACTCTGTTTACTCTCTCGGGATAGGATGGAAGATAGATATACCCGGACTCGAAGTACAGGACACACGAAATAAGTCTGTATTATATGTTCACCTTACAAACGGCGCGGTGTATATGGCAGATGCGGATTCACCATGTGGTCTTGCGGATTATGAGTTGGAAGACATACGATTTGCAAATAATCCCGGTACCGTAGCAGGAGTGGACTACAAGTATCTGCTCGTGTATAGCGACGGCACAAAATACTTTTTTAGAGAGGACGGGCTGTGCATTGCAAAATCAGACCGTTTTGAAAATACTGTCACATATTCATGGAAAGTTTACGATACGGACAAATATCGTCTCTCGGCTATAGAGGATAGTTGTGGCAGGAGCATACATATAAAATACACAGGGAGCGATGTTGTAATATCACTTGACAATATGCTCTATACTCTTATCAGAACAGCAACCGATGATGGTGGATACATAATAGAGTCTGTTACAGATCCCACAGGCAGAAAAACCGAATTTTTGTACCATGACACACAAATTCTGTACAATTTTCGTCCGGAAAAGTTTGACGATGAGGAAAACACCATAATCGTCTTAAGTCGTATAGTGTACCCAACAGGTCTTGTAACTTGTTATGAATATACTACGGGTACAAAATGGCTTTATGAAGAGTGGAACGGTACCATAGAATATCTCAAGTTGGAAAAACGCTACGATATCGAAAATGACAGGCATACGAATGTACTCACGTATAACTATCAAAAAGAGGCAAGCGGTTATCCAAATTATAATTCCGAAACCTTGCCTGCTACTTATCAATATTATGTTACAGAAACCGATTCGTTCGGAAACAGCACCATGTACACCTATGACGAAAACCACAACCCCATAAAAAAGGTGATGATATCGGGCGGTGCTGTTACAGAGGAGGTAAAATCAACCTTTGATTCTGTATATAATCTGCCTTGTAATACAGAAACCAAAATATATGGTGAAAAC
>JAZLCB010000255.1:0-2115 GCA_045614005.1 Clostridia bacterium | reverse complement strand
CTGCAGGTACGGCAAAGAAGGTAATTTTGCCGTCGATTTCGTCAAGGACACCGCTCTTTACAATGCCGTATGCAGCGCCTATCATAGAAGCTATCTGCGCATTGTGTCCGCAGGCATGTGCCGCACCGGTCTCTTTGTCTGCATAGGGATGCTCAAAGCATTTTACAGCATCAAGTTCACCAATGATGCAAACATTAAACTTTGCATCTTCTCTGCCTACTGTTGCCTTTACGCCGGTAAGTGCAAGTTCCGATTTGTATGGGATTCCGAGTTTTTGGAATTCCAATTTGACACGCTCGCTTGTTTTAACTTCTCTGTATCCGAACTCGGGATTATTTAATATGTATTCTCCGCAGTCTGTTATTGCCTGCGCGTTTTCGTCTATTGCCTTTAAAATCTTTTCTTTCATATTTATCACCATATGCTTTAAATACTATTATGCATTGTGCATATCTACAGTTATTCCTTCCTGCATAAAAATATTTTCTTTTTTTCCGAACTCTACGGACTTTAACGATATTTCCCCTGTTCCGTGTCCGCCCAAGAGAGAATCTAATGCATCGTTACATCTTATATTGTCAAAAGAAACACGCTTAAGCTGTGCATCATTGAAATAAATGCATGATAATCCCTTGGATTTTGTATTATTCCATTCAATATTTATTTCCTCATCACCCTTTACCGGTGCGCAGTCCTTATCGTAGCTTATATTGGAAAATCTTAAGTTTTCGAATATACCCTCTCCGAAGAACACTGCCATAAAACCGTTTCCGAAAAGTCGGATATTATCGAAAGAAGAATCCTGCACTGTATTATTGAGCCATAGCGCAAAGCGGGAATGTGTCATAACATTGGAAATTGAGATTCCGTATGTATCTCCCGGTTGCGCCTTGGAATTGGTGTACCAATACGACTCACCAATTATAATTGCGGCTTCTGTTCTGTAGCCTATCTCTCCGGGGATGATTCTCCTCCATGGGAGTATATTTCCGTTATCATCGGTTTTTATTAACAAATCGGGATTTTGTGCCAATGGTGCATCATCGGGTGACCAGGGGGAAGTTTCTATTACGTTATCTATGCGGATGTTATAAAGCTTGTAACCATCGTGATTGAGAAGCCTTACAACGGCAGCACTACTAACACTATAACCCATAATGTTACGGACTGTAATGTTGCGGATGTCTCCGTCTCTTTGATTTTCGAGTCCTATAATGCTGTCGGTGGTTGTAATAGCGCAAACGGCTATTAAATTATCTCCCGTACGACCCGATATGTTCTCTACTATCATGTCGTGGCATCCGAGATGAATACCTACTCCATCCTGATTTGGAACATTGCCATCGCTCGAAAAACGGATATTGGAAACCCTTGAATATGATACCAGGCTCATTGCTATTGCCCAATATCTGTGATTTTGGATATGCAGACCTTCTATTACGAGGTTTTCTACATTTTTGAACTGCATCATTATATTTTCTGTAGCCTTGATGTCTGTTTTTTGCGGTACTTTGCGGGCTATGCCGTTCTTTTCGTATATACCGCTGTGTTTTCCGCCATCAAGAAGAGCCATACCGAGACCCTTTAATGTGATATTATACTGCTTGTTTTCGGCGGTAAGGGGCTTGTTGCAGTTTTCGTTTGTAAACATTTTGCAAACAGCGCCGTCTGCCATTCTGAGATGACAGTTATTTAAAATAACAGTCACTCTGCTGTAGAGAACTATTGTTTTGGTTATATCCCATATATCCTTGCCTGTACGTTCGTTGAATCTGGGAATAACTACCGCTTTACCTGATATTACTGAATCCGAAACAGCGGCATTTATCATATCGCTATCGCAGGATAAGTGTTTGTAATCATTAACATCTATAAACATGAAAACAACTCCTTTCGCATATAGTAATTATAGAATTAGTGAACAATTTAGATGCCATCTTTTTTGTGAAGTTTTGAACATCCGTTCAAAGTGAAGTTTTTGCTTTTGCAAAAGTGAAGTTAAGTTTGCTACTTCGCCATCAGGCAAACTTAGTTAATAATTTCATCTTTGATGAAATTATTATATCACTACGAAAATTTAATTTCAATATAAAAGCACAAATATCCACCCTATAC
>JAZLCB010000254.1:0-2074 GCA_045614005.1 Clostridia bacterium | reverse complement strand
AATCCCGGCAAAACTTCTTTGAAATCCTTCGCATCTAAGCGGAAGTCTTTTCTCTTCAGAATTATTTATCCTTACCTAAAAATCTGAGTAAATTTTTGCAGTAAACGTGGTCTTTAAAATCTTCCACATCTTCTTTTACATATTTTTCATATAGGATATCATCTAATTCCATTCTTTTTTTAGCAATATTATAATCATATCCTTCCGTTACGCCACGTCCATCTATACTACAATCTGTACCGAACATTAAGTTATTGCGCATATCATAACTAAGTAACATGCGACGAAAAACATCATCCCTATATACTTCAGGTGTACCGGGTGTAACATCTATAAACATTTCACAGCTTACATTAGGATTTGATCTGTATGCTGCTCTGAATTTACCGAAAACCGCTATACATTCATCTGTCCACGGCCATGAAATATGAGCAAGGCAGAATTTAAGCTTTGGTATATGTATAAGAGCTTCGTAGTTTCCGGGGCGATGATGGTCGGAGGAATTTTCACCATCCCAGCTTATACCGGTATGGAACAGTACAGGCTTACCTACAGAAGCAATTTTCTCAATAACCGCCATAGCTTCATCGCTGTCTATTCTGTAAAATGTCGGTATCATCTTAAAGGCATCAAAGCCCTTTTCAACCGCTATATCCACCTGTTCCAATGCATCTTCATCCAATGGATTTATCCAGAAAAACGGAAATAAATTTTCGCTTGCCTTACAAATTTCAAGGGCGGCATTCATACGAAAATCCAAAGAATATTCACCAAATGATGCAGGACTTAAAGAATATATAGCCGCACCATCCAAGCCTGCCTTTTTTAAATCTCCCATAAATTTTTTATGATTAAAATGCTCGATATCTCCGTATCCTTTTGATACAGGTGTTGTATGTACATGACAATCAAATTTCATTATAATTACCTCCGTAAATATGTTTTTACACTCATATTATTATCGGTTTTATTAATCTACATTTTCAAGACATTTTCTCAGCATCGGGATTTCTCTTTCCAAAACATATTTACTGTGTCGCAGTTTCCAGTCTATATGCCAGGAATCGCCAATATAAAGCATACTTGGTTCCCAACCTAATCGAGAGTCTGCCTCTACATATTCAAGGGCAGTTTTTGCATTTTCTACCTCTTGTTTTAAAAGTGCTTCAAGCTTGTCGTAAATTTCTGCAAGTTCTTCCTTTGTATCTGCATTATTCATTTTACATTTAAGCAAATACCAGTTTTTGGAGTTAAGACCCGTTACAACACAACAACGCATATACTTTACAAGATTTATAAGTTTGGCTGTATTTGCATTAAGGTCTTTTACACCTTCTAAAATTTCTACACCTTTATTTATATATTCATACATTTTTTCCATAGAGATTAATTCCCCACGGACTCTTAATCCTATTGGAGCATCTAAGATGTTTGTGTCAAGGTCGGAATATGACGGCAAAACGATGCCGTTACCGAACATCGCTTTCGGATCCGACGGAATATTAACTACTCTGTAAAGATTAAATGGATATGCAGGGCCTATTCTGTATGCACAGTACTGGTCACCTTCCGTTGGAGTATAATACTTTATGGCTTCACTTACATTCCACAATGCATCGGAAATGGTTTTGCAATTTTCCTCTCCGAAAAAGCCTTTTAAAATACGGTTTAAAACAGCTTCCATATCTTCACGGGGTTCCCAGAAGCACCATTTACCCAGTTTACTTATAAATGACGGATAGAAGCCGTAGTGATGAGTTTCCATAACTCCGCTTAAGTTCCAGTCATCGTGAGCTTTTCTCATAGCTTCAAAACGTCTCATCCACTGAAATGGCATAGGCTCATAAGGTATCATACCAAAGTCCCAGGTAAGTCCGCCCGTATTGGTCATTGAATAAAGTTTTATACCTCTTTTTGCGGCAACTTCCGCCTCGGAGCTGAAGTAACCTCCCGGACCTTCAAATGACAATGAATAGTCTGCAATATGTGCCCTTATGTTGCCGTACTGTCTTTGATGTGCCATTTCAAAGGTTGCCTGCAAGGTAATATCCGTAGGCAGATTTTCCAGAAGTTT
>JAZLCB010000253.1:0-2344 GCA_045614005.1 Clostridia bacterium | reverse complement strand
CGATGGCATGTTCGCTTCTTGGTGTAGGTCAGGATATTGCAATGCAGGTAGTCGGAGTAGGCTTTATAATCGGTGTTATTCAGGATTCGCTTGAAACTGCAATAAATTCATCAGGCGATGTAATCTTCTGTGCAACTGCAGAATTCCGCGAATGGCAGAAACAAGGCAAAGAACTTCCGTTCTAATGGATCACTTAAATTAGACATGTTTACCATGATGCTTAAAAGAAAAGCTTTAAGGTGAACTCAATGGGAAAGTAAGGTGAATGCGAAATGATTAAAATAGCAATCTGCGACGACCAAAAAGAATATTTGGATACTGCAAAAAATCTGATTACCCAGTACGGAGCAGAAAAGGATGTTCCTTTTGACATAATTGAGTTTTCAAATCCGTCGGATTTGCTTGATGAAACCGTGGAATATGATATATATTTGCTTGATGTTTGTATGCCTGGTATCACGGGTATGAGTTTGGCAACGGAGCTTCGTGCAAAGCGCATTGAAAGTCCGATAGTGTTTTTGACTTCATATTCCGATTACGCAGTACAGGCGTATGGTGTGAACGCAACACACTATATCGTAAAACCCTACACGAAAGAAGAATTCTTCAATGGTGTAGATAAAGCGCTTACGGCTATAAACATCAATTCACCAAAAACCATAAAGCTAAAAATTGAGGGCGGATACAAAACCATTCTTGTTTACAATATTGTGTGGAGCGAATCGAACGACCATTATCAGATAATATCCCTGTTAAATGGTGAAAAACTTTCTGTCAGAATTTCTGCAACCGAGCTTGCAGATAAACTCTCTCCTTTCGGATGCTTCTATCAATGCGGAAAAACATATATCATAAACCTTGATTACATTGATAAACTGTCGTCAAATTCTGCAGCGTTGACAAGTGGCGATAATTTAGTTATTCCGAGGACTGCGTTCAAGGGCTTGCAGACTGCATATTTTGATTATTTCGGGAGGAGGTAAACGGATATGAGAGAGATAGGCGTTGTTGAAATTCTACTTTTGGTTTTATCTGTGCTTTCTCACGTTGGAATGTCGATTTTCCTTGCTAGGCCACGCTTTAACAGAGTTCTAACTGCACTTATATGGTTTGTATTCAGTATTGTGTTTTTAGGTTTGCCGGCACAGCATCCCCGTGAGAATTTCATTATCTCGCTTGTGCTTAACGGTGTTTTGTTCTTTTTCACAACGAAGGGAAAGCCGTCGGTAAAAGGCTTTCTGTTTTTAAGTTATGTATGTATATACACCTGCTTTTCCACAATGGCTACTTATGTGGGCGCAAGGCAAATACCACTTGCAGCTAAAATCATATTCGTAATTCTGACTATGGTTGTGCTTCAGCTTTTACTTTACTATGTGCTTTTGCCCAAGTTTAAGCGATTTAGTACATATATAAATGGTGGATGGGCAAAATATTATGCCATTGTAATAGCTTTCTTTATTATGATTGCGGCACAGTCCATATACTTACCGGATGAGCTTGCACTTTCAAATACACAGTTTATCTATTTTATGCTTACAGTTGCATCCTTCTTTGTGGTGTATGCTTCGCTATTTGCAAGTTTGCAGGATGCGGTCAATTATGAAAAAGAACGACGGAGACAGCTCCACTCTGAACTACTTATTTTGCAGGTGGAGGCACAAGAAAAGGAAATCGAATATGCAAGGCAGTTTAAGCATGATATGCATCATCACTACGATGCACTTATGTCTTATGCTTCTGCCGGAGAAACGGAAAGAATAATTGACTACATTAAACAATACATGGAACAAACTGCTTCTTATGCACCAAAAACATTTTGCGAAAACCATACAATCAACAGTATTTTGGGTGTTTATCAGGAAAAAGCAAAAAATAAAGGTATAGATTTCGAGGTGCAGGCATCAACACGCAAAACACTTGGCATTGCTCCCCCTGATATTGTAACGGTGTTTGCCAATGTCATCGAAAATGCTTTGAACGGTGCAGAACTGACACCTAAAAACGGAAGATATATAAAACTTGATATATTCCATAAGGGAAAGAAAATCGTTCTTAATTGTTCGAATTCCTGTGATTTAGACCTTGACTTTGATGATATGCCCGAGCAAATGCGAAGCACAGGCATCAAAAGTATATGTTCTGTGGTTGAAAAACATAATGGTAACTGTCGATTTGTGGCGGGCGCGGGACAGTTTGAGTGTATCGTTATCATGGATGCATAGATAAAAATTTAATCAATTCATAAAACTCTCTTGCTTTGTCAAGAGAGTTTTTTTCAAATTACGACAGAAAACATACAAATTACGACAACACAACCTATTTTTATATAAATTTGATAGAA
>JAZLCB010000252.1:0-3728 GCA_045614005.1 Clostridia bacterium | reverse complement strand
TATTCCATCTGTATTGTTGATATAGGGAGTTCAATCTGAAGACGCGGCTTTTTCGCATCTTTAACACATTCCCATACAGATGCCACATCTTCTTTATTATATCCTACAGGAACTGCAAGAGTTGCATTCTGAACATTCTGTGCAATAGTTTTATATATAATTGTATCTTCACGAAGATTTTTTACAGCGGGTAATTCAATGATATCGGCACCAAGTACATCTGCACAATTAGCAATAGCCGACTTTTCGCGGAAGAGTAGCGAAATTGCACGATCCTCTGAAAGCTTTTTAAGCGTAATATCTGTAACTTTGATTGTTCTCATAATTGAAAACTCCTTCCGAAATATAAATATATAAAATAGGGATTTTACCAACAAAAAAACGTTTCCGTCACTTTGCCAGTTCAAAGAGACGAAAACGTTAAATTCTATTGTTTCCGCGGTACCACTCTTCTTCATCCAAAAAGGATGCCCTTTAGATGCTAACACATCTTAACTCTGTTACGGGAGTTCCCGTTTGCCCCTACTGTAAGTTCACGGCAACCGCTCCGCGGTGAGTTCAGCTAAGCTCTCCCAATGTCTCGCACCGACCGACATCTCTCTCAAAGCAAGAATTCTTTGCTTACTATTCCGCATCTCAGCGTTTGAAATTATGATACATTTTAGCATATTCTTTAAAAAATGTCAAGATGTTTTTTTATTTGATATAACATATTTAAAGAAGTTCTGCCAAATCATAAATTAATCTTTCGGTCTTTTCCCATCCGAGGCAAGGGTCGGTAATGGATTTGCCGTATGTGCACTCTTCGGGTTTTTGTGAACCGTCTTCAATATAGCTTTCTATCATAAGGCCCTTTACAAGCTTTTTAACATCACTGCTGTGTCTGCAACTATGAAGTACCTCTTTGGCAATTCGGGGCTGTTCCATCCATTTTTTGCCCGAATTTGCATGGTTTGTATCAATGATTACTGCAGGGTTACTAAGACCGCTTTTCTCGTATGCTTCTGCAAGGTGAATAAGATCCTCGTAGTGATAGTTGGGGATTGACTGACCATGCTTATTTACATAACCACGCAAAATAGCGTGTGCAAGCGGATTACCCTGACTCTCTACCTCCCAACCTCTGTATATAAAGGTATGCGAGTGCTGTGCGGCAGTAACGGAATTCATCATTGTGGTTATGTCGCCTGCTGTGGGGTTCTTCATACCTACAGGTATATCAAGACCGCTTGCTGTAAGTCTGTGCTTCTGGTTTTCTACAGAGCGCGCTCCTATTGCCACGTAGGATAGCAAATCGGAAAGGTATCTGTAATTTTCGGGATAGAGCATTTCGTCTGCACAGGTGAAGCCTGTTTCGTCTATAGCTCTTATGTGCAGGTTTCTTATAGCTATAAGTCCCTTGAGCATATCCGAACCCTTTTGAGGGTCGGGCTGATGAAGCATACCCTTGTATCCGTCGCCTGTTGTTCTGGGTTTATTAGTGTATATTCTCGGAATTATAAGAATTTTGTCGGACACTTTATCCTGAACGGTTCTTAATCTTGAAATATAATCTATAACGCTGTCATCATGGTCTGCAGAGCAAGGTCCTATAATAAGGATAAATCTGTCGTCCTTACCTTCAAAGATTGACTTGATTTCTACATCTCTTTTAACTTTTAACTGTTCGTTTTTGAAAGATAAGGGAAACTGTTCCTTTATCTCCATAGGAATTGGTAATTTTCGTTTGAAGTCCATGTTCATTGTTGTTTCCTCCTATTATCTCTTATCAAACAAAGCTCTGCGCTTTGTGGAATGACGCATCATAGAACGCATTCCGTCAATATCCTCTGTTTTCAGCATGGTTCTGAGCTCGTTGAATTTGTCTGCAAACATATCCATCTGTCTTAAGAGTGCATCTTTGTTTGCCACAAAAAGTTCGCTCCACATAAGGTCGTTTATTCGGGCAATTCGCGTAAGGTCTCTGAATGAATCACCTGTAAACTTTTCCATATTTTCTTTATCATTACATGTCATAAGTGTAATGGCTATGCAATGTGTAAGCTGTGAAAGAAAACCTATCATTTCGTCATGCTCTTCGGGCGAAAGTGTGGTAACATTTGAAAACCCGAGAAGTTTTCCAAGTTCAA
The DNA here is from genome assembly GCA_045614005.1 of Clostridia bacterium. GTDB lineage: Bacteria > Bacillota > Clostridia > UMGS1810 > UMGS1810 > RGIG8748. Next base: position 1,599 of record JAZLCB010000252.1, on the reverse strand, counting down.
GGCAAGTATTTATTGCTTCGGGGGTGTTTTTGCTTGTGGGAGTTACAATATAGTTTGCGCCTGCAAACATCTTGTCTGTGCTGTTTTGCACGCCCGAAACCTCTCTGCCTGCCATCGGATGTGCAGGGATAAACTCCACATCATCTCTAAGCATATCCTGAATTTTATATACTATACTCGTTTTGACACCTGTTACATCGGTTATAACAGCACCGCTTTTAAATAAGCTTTGGTTCTCTTCTATCCACTCCACAAAAACATGAGGATAAAGTGCGAATATAACGATATCTGCCTGACCTATGAGTTCTTTGTCAACTTCGGTTGATCCCTTATCAATAATCTTCTCGCCAAGTGCATAATCTATGGACGTCTGATCCTCAGTAATTGCGCTTATGCTAAAGCCAAAACGCTTTAACGCTCTGGCATAGCTTCCGCCCAGAAGTCCCAAGCCTACTATTAATATATTTTTGCTTACATCTACTATCACGAAATTTTCACCTCTGCTCCTATCTTTAAAATGTCATCAAAAAATGCGGGATAGCTCTTTTTTACTGCTTCGATGCCTGCTATTTCTCCACCGAGTTTGGAAAGAATAACAGACATTGCCATAACTATTCTATGGTCGTTGTGACCGTCGATTACTATGTTCTTATACTCCAATTCTTGCTTTGGAACTACTATTGTATTATCGCCGAATACAAGTCCGCCGCCGAGCTTTGCAAGCTCTGTATGCATTGCCTCTCCTCTGTCGCTTTCCTTTGCCTTCAATCTGTCGGTACCCTTTAAGGTTGCTCCGTTTTTGAGTGAGGCGAGTGCAATAAGTACAGGACCAAGATCGGGGCAATCGGAAATATCAAGAGTTGGTGTGCCAAGTGATATTTTTTCAAAATACTCCTTATACACCCTATCGCCCTGCATACTGTTATCATCTAAATTTGAGAGTTCTATTTCCGAACCAAGATAATTAAAAGCATCAAGAAATGCCGCATTGGAATAATCCCCTTCTATCTTGCCCGAAAAAGAATGTAAAACGGATTTTTTTACCGATATAGTGTATTCATCGGTAAATTCTATATCTGCACCAAAAGATTTCAAAGCGGAAATTGTAAGATTAATATACGATCTGCTCTCAAACGGCGGTATAATCTCAATAACAGAATCACCACCAAGATATACAAGCCCAAAAATAAGTCCTGTAATAAACTGACTTGAAATATCTCCTCTTATTTTATAGCATCCGCTTTTAAGCTTGCCGCAAAGAGTTAGCGAGTCCTCTCCTTTATTAAATAGAAAACCATTTTCTCTGCAAAGCTCTTCATATACACTAAGCGGTCTTTCGAAAAGTCTGTTACTTCCTTTAAGAGTAACATTGCCACCCACGCACAAAGCAAGCGGTATAAAAAACCTTAGTGTGCTTCCGCTTTCACGGCAATCTAAGACAGGATTATCTGCTCTCATGAAATTGTCGGGATTAACACATACCGTATCTCCATCGATAGTTACATCTGCACCCATAGCCCTGAGGCAATCAATGCTTGCAAGGATATCCTCGCTGTAATCGACACCCGATATACGGCATAACTCGCCCGACAGTGCCGA
>JAZLCB010000251.1:0-1441 GCA_045614005.1 Clostridia bacterium | reverse complement strand
CACCTGGTACTCATGAAGTTGAAGTGATTTACTCTGGTGATGATACTCACGAGGCTTCTAATGCTACTGCTGAGATAACTGCTCCTAAGTATCCTGGTGAGATTAAAGTTGATGTTTCTGAGGTTACTGAAGGCGAGCCTCTTGTCATTACTGTTGAGGTTCCTGCCAATGCAACCGTACTTCAGGGCAGTTATGTAAAAATGCCAAATGGTCTTAAATATGCCGGACATGATTCCAATATTGATTTGAGTAAGGGCACTTTTGAATTTTCGCTTGTAAAGCTCATTCCTGCAGGAAAATATGTTTACACCAATGTATTGAGTGTAAATGGCGAGCTTTGCAGAGTGAATATACATTTTACGGTAAAATAAAGGAAAAGCAACATGTCAAACAAAGGCTTTCTTCCCGTATCAAGGGAAGATATGGAAAAACTTAATATAGAAGAGCTTGACTTTGTGTATGTATCGGGCGATGCCTATGTGGATCACCCAAGCTTCGGTCATGCCATAATAACAAGGGTATTGGAGCACAACGGCTACACCGTAGGCATTATTGCTCAGCCCGATTGGAAGGATACCGAAGCATTCAAAAAGCTCGGTAAGCCCAAGTATGCCTTTTTGGTATCGGCAGGTAATATTGATTCTATGGTAAATCGATATACTGTCAACAAAAAGGTGCGCTCCGACGATTCCTATTCGCCCGGAGGTAAGGGCGGATTAAGACCCGACAGAGCTACCATAGTGTACTGCAACAAAATCCGCGAAGCATACCCCGGTGTACCCATGATAATAGGCGGTATTGAGGCAAGCCTCAGACGATTTGCCCATTATGACTATTGGGACAACAAGGTAAGGCGTTCAATTCTTCTTGATACAAGGGCAAATGTCCTCATATACGGCATGGGCGAAAAGGCGATAGTAGAGCTTGCCAATGCTATGAGAGACGGCAAACAGCTGTCCGAAACCAATGTGGACGGATGCTGTTATATCCGCAAAAACTTAGATATAGTAGGCGAGTATATAGAAGTTCCCTCGTGCGAGGAGGTAACGGAAAGTAAGGAAAAGTATGCGGTGGCTACCCGTATGCAGTTTGACGGTCAAGACCCCATACGCTCCAAGCCCCTTGTACAGAAGCACTACGACAGATACCTCGTGCAGAATAAACCCATGATGCCCTTGAATACCAAGGAGCTCGACAGTGTTTATGCACTTCCATTTATGCGCACATGGCACCCCATGTACGACAAAGACGGCGGTGTACCTGCCATAGAAGAGGTTAAATTCAGCGTAGCAAATACCCGTGGTTGCTACGGTCAATGCAACTTCTGCGCACTTACCTTTCATCAGGGCAGAATTGTGCAGACAAGAAGCGAAAAATCCGTAATAAACGAAGTCAAAAAGATGATTTGGGACCCCGATTTTAAGGGATATATCCACGATGT
>JAZLCB010000250.1:0-2517 GCA_045614005.1 Clostridia bacterium | reverse complement strand
GATCAAAGGCGGTTTTTCATTTACATCGTTTCTGTTTCTTTTATCAGGCGGTGTATGCAATGCACTTGCAGACTTTTCGCAGAAGTGGTTTATATATGCCTGTCCCGACGGCAAAGCATCGGTGTTCAATCTGTATACATACCTCTTTGGCGCTATAGTGCTTCTTATATCCTTTGCCATTGCAAACAAAGCAGAAAGTAAACCCAACGACGGCAAATCCGTAAAGGTGTTTCTTGTAATATGCATTATGGCTGTGTGCCTTTTTGCATACTCATACTTCAAGACTCTTGCGGCAAAGACCGTGCCGTCTGCATTTTTGTACCCATTTACATCGGGCGCGTCCATAGTGCTTTCGGGGGTAATGGCATCTGTGTTTTTTAAAGAAAAAATCACCGTGCGCTGTGCGATAGGTATCGCAATAGCACTTGGAGCTATTGTCATAATGAACATGTAAACACAAAAGGTTAAGAATTGCCATAATTTTTGCATAAAAATGTCATATTATTACCCTAATGCGCGATTGACTTTTGATTTTAGGGGTGTTATACTTCAAATATAATGTAGTAATATATTTTTCTTAGGAGGGAAAATAATGGATAAGCAGTTGGTATTAAAAAGAATAAAAGATGTTGGTATAGTTGCCGTAGTAAGAGCAACCACAGCCGACGAAGCAAAGAAGATTACAGAAGCTTGTATGCAGGGTGGAGTTCCCGCTATTGAGCTTACATTCACCGTTCCCGGTGCGCACAAGGTTATAGATGAGCTCGCTTCTTACTACAAGAACGATGACATCATCCTTGGTGCAGGTACAGTACTCGACTCCGAAACAGCAAGAATTGCTATTCTCTCGGGTGCACAGTATGTAGTAAGCCCCTATTATGACGAAAACACAATCAAGCTTTGTAACAGATATGCAGTACCCTGCATGCCCGGTTGCATGACAATACACGATGTAGTTAAGTCTCTTGAACTTGGTTGCGACATCATTAAGCTCTTCCCCGGTGATGCATTCGGACCCGGCATGGTAAAGGCTATCAAAGGACCTATCCCTCAGGCAAACATCATGCCTACAGGCGGTGTTGATGTAGACAACGTTGCTAAGTGGATAGAAGCAGGCGTTGTAGCAGTAGGCGCAGGCAGCTCTCTTACAAAGGGTGCTAAGACAGGCGACTATGCACTTATCACAGATACAGCAAAGAGATTTGTAGAAAATATCAAAGAAGCCCGCATCAAGTTGGGTAAATAATCGAAAGGTGGATTTATAAAATGGCAAAGGTTGTAACTTTTGGTGAAATTATGATGAGACTTCAGCCCCCCGGATACAAGAGATTTATCCAGGCTCAGTCTTTTGAAGTAGAGTACGGCGGTGGCGAAGCAAACGTTGCAGTATCCGTAGCAAACTATGGTATGCAGGCTTGCTTTGTTACAAAGCTTCCCGAAAACCCCATTGGCGATGCTTGTCTTGCACAGCTCCGCAAAATGAACGTTTGCACCAAGCACATAGCAAGAGGTGGCGAAAGACTCGGTATATACTTTGCAGAAAAGGGTGCATCTCAGAGAGCATCCAATGTTGTATACGACAGAGCACATTCCTCCATTGCAACAGCAAGCCCCGAAGATTTCGATTGGGCAGCAATATTTGAAGGTGCAGACTGGTTCCACTTTACAGGTATCACACCTGCAATAAGCGACGAAGCTGCAGCAATCTCCCTCATGGCTTGTAAAAAAGCTAAGGAAATGGGCGTTAAGATAAGCTGTGACCTCAACTTCCGTAAGAAGCTCTGGACAAGCGAAAAAGCAGGCAAGGTTATGGGCGAGCTCTGCGAATATGTAGATGTACTCATCGCAAACGAAGAAGATGCAGAAAAGGTATTCGGCATCAAGGCAGCAGCTACCGACATTACATCCGGTGAGCTTTCCGACGAAGGCTACAAGGATGTTTGCAAACAGCTTGCAGACAGATTCGGTTTTGAAAAGGTTGCTATCACACTCAGAGAATCCATCTCCGCTTCCGTAAACAACTGGGCAGCTCTTCTCTATGACGGCGGCGAGTTCTATAAGTCCAAGAAGTACACAATGAACGTTATAGACCGTGTAGGCGGTGGCGATTCCTTCGGTGGCGGACTTATATATGCAATTCTCTCCGATTATTCCAGTCAGGATGTAATTGAATTTGCAGTTGCAGCATCCTGCCTCAAGCACTCCATAGAGGGTGATATGAACTTAGTAACTCTTGCAGAGGTTAAGAACCTTATGAAGGGTGACGGTTCGGGTAGAGTACAGAGATAATTAGGGATGCAAAAAAGCGCAGAGCGCTTATAGGCATTAACAATTTTCAAGTGTTTAATTAAAATAGAAATCTGTCTAATGGCAGATTTCTATTTTTTTACGGTCAAATTTGACATCCTTTTAGCTTTTTGGTAAAACCATTTACAAACATGATCCTTGGGTGTATAATGTTTTAGGATGATATATACGGAGGTATTTATATATGAGAGTAGGCATTTTCATCAAGAT
>JAZLCB010000249.1:0-7061 GCA_045614005.1 Clostridia bacterium | reverse complement strand
TGTATGGCATATTCGGAAGCAATGTCCTTATCAAAACTGAAGCTTCTTGCAACAGCCTTGCGAAGATCCACAACCGGACCCCAGATTAAGTTTATGCCAAGCCTTCTGGCTTCTATGGCGGTTGCCCTTCCGAGTTCGTATGCTACCTTGGGGTCTCCGCCCGCGGTAATGCCCATGGGTCTGGGAATGACTGCATCTCCGACACCGCCCTCCATATCCGCGCATACAAGAATGGGATAATCGGCAGTTTCCACCGCATCGACAGCACAGTTGAAATCGCCGTTGCAGATTCCCTGAACGCCGCCTACTGCACCTTTCTTTATCATTTCCAGTATAAATGCCCTGTCTTCCTCGTCGCGGTATCCTCTGGCGCATATAAGATGTCCTATCTTCTGCTCAAGAGTCATTTCCTCAAGCTTTAACATTTTCATAAGTACACATCTCCTTTTGAGCGTTTTCTTAATTATACATCCACCTCTTCGGAAGTCAAGCTTTTCGGGTATTATTTACGACCATTTTTTTGCTTTTTTAAACTGCGGCGATACTCCCATAACACGAGCTTTTCAAAATATCTCTTAATTGCAACAAGATTTGTTTCGTTTTTGCCTACGGCAGTTACAAGAACAGAATAAAATCCCATGCGGTTTCCGCCGTATATATCGGTAAAAATCTGATCGCCTACAAGAGAAATCTCTTCTGCAGGCAGTCCGAGCTTATCCTGTATGATGCGAAGATTCTTTTTAAACGGCTTCCACGCTCTGGCTATATAGGGGTAGCCGAGATCCTTGCAAAAGAGTTCCACCCTCGGAGCATGGTTGTTGGAAACTATGGCAATCTTTATTCCCTGCTTTTCCAAAGCTTTAAAATACGCCAGTATATCTTCGGGCGGTGTGGGAGTGTCGTGAGTAACGAGTGTATTATCTATATCGAATACTACTCCCCTTATATTATATGTAGAAAAAAATTCTTCGCTTAGTTCAAAAACCGTTTTTACTTCTTTTTTGGGATAAAATCTTTTGAACATATTTCCCCCTCGTTTAAGCTCCTGATTTTTAAATGGAGATAGAAAAAAAGATGCAGAATAAGCGAATTGAACCGAAGGGCAACCCGAAGCTGTATATAGATACAGCGAGAGGTGAAATTCGCTTAGAGCTTATGGGCTAATAATATGAGAAATCTGCAAAATTTGCAGATTTCTACATAGATTTAGTGCTTTTATGATGTCATGATCGAAGATTGTCAGCAAACAAGCCTATAAGCGGTCTGCGCTTTGTTTTACATCTCCAAAAATAAGGGGAGCTAATAAGCTCCCCTTGATTTTAATTACTACATTAAATGTTTTTTGGCAAGTGCGTTTATCATCCTGCCATCGGCTCTGCCTCTTACCTTGGGCATAACCGCCGCCATCAGAGCACCCATATCCTTCATGGAAGAAGCACCGGTCTCTTCGATAGCTTTTATTACAATTTCGTCTAACTCGTCTTCAGATAATTGGGAAGGTAAATAACCCATTACAATTTCTATTTCTCTGTTTAACTGTGTTATTAAATCTTGTCTGCCGCTTTTTTCGTATTCGGGGAGGACATCTTTTCTCTTCTTGAGTTCTTTGGCGATGACATCTAAGATGCCGTCGTCGGAAAGCTCTGTGAGGTTGTCCTTCTCAAATTGAAGTATTGCAGCACGAATACCTTGAACGGTATTCTTTTTTATAGTATCCTTTTCTTTTAAAGCAAGTTTTAAGTCTTGAGTTAAAGTTTCTTTAATGCTCATATCAAAAACCTCCCTTTACACAAAGGATAAATTATTTGTAGGAACGCTTTCTTGCAGCTTCGGACTTCTTCTTACGCTTTACGCTTGGTTTTTCGTAGTGTTCTCTCTTACGGATTTCGGATAAAACGCCGGATTTAGCACACTGTCTCTTAAATCTGCGGAGAGCACTATCCAAGGATTCATTGTCTTTAATTCTGATTTCTGCCATTAAAATTCCCTCCCTCCGTTACTGCCTTGCATTTAACACATAACGGGTTAAGACAAAATTATACTATTACATTATACAAAAGTTTATATGCTATGTCAAGCAAAACTTTTTATCAGCCGGGAGGCCACTGGAGATATCTTCCTGCAAGAAGATGGAAGTGCAGGTGTCCTACGGTCTGTCCGCCGTCTTTTCCGCAGTTGTTTACAAGGCGGAAGCCGTCGGATGCGAAACCCTTTTCCTTGGCAATCTTGCCTGCAACAAGGAAAATGTGCGAAACTATATCTGCATTATCTTCATTGAGTTCCATTGCAGATTGGATATGCTCCTTGGGGATAATGAGTATATGGGTGGGTGCCTGAGGTTCAATATCACTAAAGGCAACTACCCTGTCGTCCTCATATATATAATTAGTAGGAATCTGTCCCGATGCTATTTTGCAAAAAATACAATCTGACATATAAATCCTCCTTTCGCGGATGTTGTGCAAATGTTTCGGCAGGAGCAAGCCCCTGCCCTACACATTTAAATTATTTTACCTGTTCTTTTACAACTTCGAGTGCTCTTGCAAGGGCATTATCCATGCCGGAAGCATCCTTACCGCCTGCCTGTGCGCTGTCGGGTCTGCCACCGCCCGAACCGCCTACCAGAGAGGCAATGTCCTTTATAATCATACCGCAGTGAACACCCTTCGAAACTGCGCCCTTGTTTGCGGAGCAAACGAGTGTAACCTTGCCGTCAGACTCGGAAGCGAGTATGGTAACTTCGCTTTCGAATGCGTCCTTCATGTTGTCGCCTATCTTACGGAGTGTGTTTACATCGGCACCTGCTATTTTGCCCGAAACAACCTTTACACCGTTTACATCTGCAGCGTTGTTCTTCATATCTTCTACTCCGCCGCCTGCCATCTTTTCCTTTAAGGCTTCTATCTCCTTGGAAAGATTTTTGTTTTCGGTCTGGAGTGCTTCTATCTTGTTGATGCTCTCGGAGGGAGCGCACTTTAATGCAGCACCTATGCCTGCAATAAGTTCTTCCTTTTCCGAAAGATATTTGAGTATGCCTGCACCTGTGATAGCTTCTATTCTTCTGATACCTGCAGCGGCAGATGTTTCCGAAAGAATCTTGAAGAGTCCTATGGAAGCGGTGTTCTTAACATGAGTACCGCCACAGAATTCAAGGCTGAAGTCGCCCATCTTTACAACTCTTACCTCGCTGCCGTACTTTTCGCCAAAGAGGCTCATAGCACCGAGCTTGTTTGCTTCTTCTATAGGCATTACCTTGCAGTCTACTTCGAGGGCATCTGCTATGGCTCTATTTACCATTGCTTCTACCTGCATGAGCTGTTCGGAGGTCATTGCCTCATAGTGCGAGAAGTCGAAACGAAGTCTCTCGTCATTTACAAACGAACCTGCCTGTTCTACATGGTCGCCCAATGTGAGCTTTAATGCCTTCTGCAAGAGGTGTGTAGCCGAGTGGTTAGCCTCGGTGTTTGCACGGAGAGTAGCACAAACGGTAGCTGTAACTTCGTCACCCTTTGTTATAACGCCCTCTTTTACTTTGCAGATGTGGATAAACTTATCTGCACCCATCTTCTTGGTGTTTACAACTTCAACAACCGCATTTTCGGTTGTGAGTCTGCCGCGGTCACCTGCCTGTCCGCCACTTTCGCCGTAGAAAGGTGTGGTGTCTAAAAGAATTGTGATTTCGCCACTCTTTTCGTCAGCGTGTTCGAATTCTTCTGCTCCGCTTACTATTGCTCTTATCTTAGCTTTGGTTTCGCGCTTGTCGTAGCCTACAAATTCTGCAGTCATAGCTTCGCCAAAGTTCTTTTTGAAGTCGTCTTCTTTCCAGCCGAGTTCGTCTGTGTTGCCACGGCTTGCACGAGCCGTCATACGCTGTTTTTCCATGCATTTGTCAAACTCGTCGCGATTTACGCTGATGCCCTGCTCGGAAAGGATTTCTATAGTGATATCCACGGGGAAGCCGTAGGTATCGTAGAGCTTGAATGCCTTATCGCCCGAAAGGTCTGTCTTGCCCTCTTCCTTTAATTCGGATACATATGTTTCCAAAATTGCAAGACCGTCGTTTATTGTTTCGCTGAAACGCTTTTCTTCGGTTTCGATAATCTTCTTTATATAATCTGCTTTCTGCTCAAGCTCGGGATAAGCGGAACGGTTTTCCTCTATAACGGTATCTACTATCTTGTAGAGGAAAGGATCGGAAAGACCGAGGAGCTTGCCGTGACGTGCTGCGTGACGGAGAAGTCTTCTAAGAACGTAGCCTCTGCCCTCGTTACTTATCTGAACACCGTCGGCAATCATGAATGTGGTACTGCGGATATGGTCGGTAATAACGCGGAGCGATACATCTGTTGAAGCGTCATCGCCGTACTCAACATCGGCAATCTCGGATATTTTCTTCATTATATTACGCACGGTATCTACCTCGAAGAGGTTGTCTACGCCCTGCATGATACAAGCGATTCTTTCAAGACCCATACCTGTGTCTATGTTGGGGTGACTGAGACGGTTGTAGTTGCCGTCTTCGTCCTTATCGAACTGTGTGAATACGAGATTCCAGAACTCCATGTATCTGTCGCAATCGCAACCGATAGCACAGTCGGGCTTACCGCAACCGTATTCGGGGCCTCTGTCGTAGTGGATTTCGGAGCAAGGACCGCAAGGGCCTGTGCCTATCTCCCAGAAGTTATCTTCCTTGCCGAGGCGCACTATGCGGTCAGCTTTAACGCCAACCTGATTTACCCATATATCCTTTGCTTCGTCATCGTCTTCGTATATGGTAACCCAGAGCTTGTCCTCAGGGATTTCCATAACCTTTGTTATAAACTCCCATGCCCAAGCTGTAGCTTCGCTCTTGAAGTAATCTCCAAAGGAGAAGTTACCGAGCATTTCGAAGTATGTGCCGTGACGGGCTGTTTTACCAACTCTTTCTATATCGGGTGTACGGATACACTTCTGGCAGGTGGTAACTCTCTTGCGAGGGGGAACCTGCTCTCCCTTAAAGTAGGGCTTTAAGGGTGCCATACCCGCATTTATAAGTAAAAGGCTGTTATCGTCCTTTGGTATAAGGGGAAAGCTGGGAAGTCTTAAGTGACCCTTGCTTTCAAAGAACGAAAGATATTTTTCTCTTATTTCATTAAGGCCTAACTTTTGCATTCTTTTCATTTCCTTTCAATTATATATACATATACAGATATATAATATAACAAAATATGTGGTTTTGTCAACAATTTGCACCCCTTGGGCGAATATTTTATTGATTTTTTAAGGTGCGAGTGATATAATGATTTCATCGCAGATGAAATCAGCGATATAAATTCCTGACGGAATTTGCGATATACCTGCGGTGCGATATATCTTCGATGCGATATGTCCCTTCGGGACGAGGAAAAGAATTTATATCATATCGCAACGGAATGAAATGGAGTTATATCGCATTTGAGAAGCAAATATATCGCACGAACGAAGTGAGTATATCACCAAATAAGAGGCATCCAAATCGTTCGTTGATTCTATAATTTCAATATAATCAAAATCAAGGAGTAACACTATGCTCTATACAGCTTCATTTTCCAAACTTATAGATATATTCCGCAAGATGCCGGGAGTGGGAAGCAAAAGTGCGGTGCGCATGGCATACCACATACTCTCGCTCTCCGAAGACGAAACCAAGGAGATAATAGACGCCATAACCGATGCAAAGCAGAAGATTTGCTACTGCTCGGTTTGTCAGAACATAACCGAAGATGACCCCTGCGAAATCTGCAGCAGCGACAAGAGAGACCACACAATCCTTTGCGTAATGGAAAAGCCCAAGGATGTAATCGCTCTTGAAAAAACAAGGGAATACATGGGTATGTATCATGTGCTTCACGGCTCTATATCGCCCATGGACGGAATAGGGCCTGAAGACCTTAAGATAAAAGAGCTTGTGGCGCGCATTGCCGAGGGTGAATTCAAAGAAGTTATCATGGCAAACAGCCCAAGCATCGAGGGCGAAGCTACCGCTATGTATATATCAAAGCTTATTAAACCCTTTGGGGTGAAGGTATCAAGGATTGCTTACGGTATACCTGTGGGGGGAGACCTGGAATATGCCGATCAGGTAACTCTTGCTAAGGCAATCGAAGGGCGGAGGGAGATTTGACGGCTGACAAAAATGATTGCACTGCAAAGGAACTTGTTCATTAAATTCGAAAGCAGCATGTAGGCTTTCGCAAATAATTTGCGAAGCCCTTTTTATTTTGTTTCCTTTGCTTACTTCGTCACGGCTCCTTGCCGTACCTTTGTACTGCCTTCGTCGCCGTTCCTCGTCTGCAACCATTTTTGCACGCCTTAAGACAGCGCAGACCGTTTCGCGAAACCAATAATATATTTGGTGTTTATTTGTGCGTAAAGTGTTAAAATATGATTTAATTATGTAGAACTCCGCTTTTGGCGGAGTTCTTTTTTGTTGACACTTGTCATTTTTTGAATTATACTGATGTCAAAGGAGGGGTTTTTATGGAAAACTTCAATAATGAATTCAATCAAAAAAACTCTTTGAGCTTTGCTGACAAATTCAAAGCCCAAAGACCACTCAAGAGAGCATCGGTAATTCTCCTTACTGTAGCAATGGTAGTGCTTGTAATAGACGCACTGCGTATGCTTTCCTATGTCGGCGACTATCCGCTTGCTATCGTAACATTCCTCATCGACCTTATGTTTGGTGCATCGGCTCTATCCATAGCATACGGCCTTGTTGAGGACAAGCGAGGCACTCTCGTTCTTTATGGTTTTGCAGGCTTAGGACTCTCCACAATTGTTATGTTTTTATTCTATTGGGCAAGTGGTGATGTATTTGTTTCGTACAGTTATTTTTACGGTACGAGTTTTAACTTTGGCGGATTTTTAATAGGTCTACTGCAAGTTGTTGCGGTTTTGAGTATGCTTGTTCTTGCGTACATCAATTCCGTCAAAAAGTTTCCTCAGTTAAAGTCTATCGAAGAAAAGCTCGCACCCGTATTTTCAAAATTCTGGTATCTCCCATTCTCGCTTGCTGCGGCAGTTGAGGTGTTTTCTATCAT
>JAZLCB010000248.1:0-10568 GCA_045614005.1 Clostridia bacterium | reverse complement strand
AAGGAATTTATATCGCTGCAGAGTGTTCTTTGGAACACTCTGCTTACACCTCTAACGAACCTGACCGTTGCCTGTTATTACATACTTATAGCTTGTAAGCTCGTTAAGTCCCATCGGACCTCTTGCATGAAGCTTCTGTGTGCTTATACCTATTTCTGCACCGAAGCCAAATTCAAAGCCGTCTGTAAATCTTGTAGAAGCATTAACATACACAGCTGCAGCATCTATACAGGTTGTAAAGAGTGTAGCCGCCTCGTTGTCCTCGGTTACTATGCACTCGGAATGCATTGAGGTATACTTTGTTATATGCTCTATTGCCTCGGACACATCATTTACTGTGCGGACTGCAATCTCATAATCCAAAAATTCTGTGGCAAAGTCGTCGTCTGTTACAGAGCGTACTGTAGTGAGCTTATCTTTGAGGTCGTCTGTTGCATACACCTTAACACCCTTTTCTTCAAACTTGGGCTTAAGCGCCTTACAGAACTCATCTGCCACATCCTTATGTATAAGCAGGCTCTCTATTGCATTGCAAACCGAGGGTCTGCTTGTTTTTGCATTTACTACTATATCCACAGCTTTTTTAATATCGGCGCACTTATCCACATATACATGGCAGTTGCCAACACCTGTTTCTATTACAGGTACTGTAGAGTTATTTACAACCGCATTTATAAGGCCCGCACCGCCTCGTGGGATTAATACATCTATATATCCCTTAAGGCGCATCATCTCGTTTGCACTTTCTCTCGCGGTATTGGTAACAAAGCCTATGGCATTTTCGTCTGCACCCATCTTAGTGAGTGCCTCTCGCATTACCTTTACTATAGCGGTATTGGTGTTTATAGCTTCCTTACCGCCACGAAGTATTACGGCATTGGAGGTCTTAAGACAAAGCACAGCTGTATCTACCGTTACATTGGGGCGCGATTCGTATATTATACCCACAACGCCAAAGGGAACGCGTCTTTTCTGCACGCTAAGTCCGTTTGGTCTTTGCCATGTGTCAATAACTTCGCCCACGGGGTCGGAGAGTTCTATTACCTTTTCCACACCGTCTGCGCAGGAGTTTACTCTGGCTGTATCAAAGCGGAGTCTGTCCTGCATGGCATCGGATATGCCGTTTGCCTTGGCACAGGAAAGGTCTTTTTTGTTTTCTTCTTCTATGTACTGAGCATTTTTTCTGAGCTCGTCTGCTATCGCCTTAAGAAGCGAATTCTTGAATTCGCTGTCCTGAAGCGCAAGATACCCTGCCGCCTTTTTGGCAAGTGTGCCTATCTGTATGAGTTCTGACATATCATTAATCCTTTCTTGCACGGAAAAGTGTTCCTACCTTGAGTCCGTCTGCAAGGTCATATATTATATCGGGGTCTTTGCCGTTCAATATAAACATATCTATCCCTGCACCCGTTGCAATCTCTGCCGCGGTAATCTTGGTAATCATACCGCCTGTTCCGCGCGATGTGCCTGCACCCGAAGCGATTGCCTTGATAGAGTCTGTTATATCTTCTACAAGGGATATAAGAGAGGCATCGGAGTGTTCTACGGGGTTTTTGTCATAGAGTCCGTCTATATCCGAAAGGATAACGAGCATATCTGCATTTGTAAGGCTCGCTACTATTGCAGAAAGGGTGTCGTTGTCACCAAATTCTATCTGCTCTGCACTTATGGAGTCGTTTTCGTTAACAATGGGGATTACGCCATAGGAGAGGAGAGTTTCAAAGGTGTTTTGTGCGTTGTGCTTTAATACCTCGTTATCAACTACATCTTTTGTAAGAAGAAGCTGTCCTACGGTGTGGTTGTAGTTTGAAAAAAGTCGGGAATAAAAGTCCATAAGCTCACACTGACCTATGGCAGCCAGAGCCTGCTTGCCACGGGTTTCGCGGGGGCGTTCGGTAATGCCGAGCTTGCCCATGCCTATGCCTACCGCACCGCTTGTTACAAGGATAATCTCCTTGCCCTGGTTTTTGATGTCGGAAAGCACCCTTACGAGCTTTTCCACACGGCGGATATTGATGCCGCCACCATCGTATGTAAGTGTGGAAGTACCCACCTTAAAAACTATTCTTTTTGCATCATTAAATGTCATGTAAATCAAATCCTTTTAAATTTTGAGACATGCGGTCCATCGGGACACCTGCTCCTACTAAAAAACTGCAGCAAATTATGCATAGGTATCCCTAAGCATAGCTTACCGCAGCTTTTGTGTCAATATAAGTAAATTACTGACGGAGATTTTCTCTGCCCTGTCTTAACTTGTCGCCAACGCTCTTAACATCAGCTTCTACTCTTTCAAGAAGTTCATCGGCAAACTTGATAGCTGCAAGCTTAATCTCTCTGCCATCCTTCTGTGCTTTGGAAATGATGTCGTTTGCATTTGCGGTAGCCTGTCTTGTAATTTCGTGTTCGTCTACAAGACCCATAATCTTGTGTTCTGCCTCTTTAATCTTAGCATCTGCCTGTCTCTGTGCATCGGCAATAATCTTCTTGGAATCCTCTGCAATGGACTTAGCCACTCTGAGTTCGTCGGGAAGCTGAAGGCTTATATCGTTTATAAGCGACATTACAGTTTCCTTGTCGATAAAGGTTTTCTTTATTAAAGGAATTTCAAAACCTTTTTCTATAATTTCTTCAAGTTCACTGAGCATTTCTATAACATCCATCTTCTGTACTCCTCTCATACAAAATTAATTATTATTTTATTTATTATCAGGGTGAAAAACCTGTTGTGCTTTTTCTATAATGTCTTCCTTGATGCACTCGGGAACAAGTCCGTCAAGCGGTGCACCGTGACGGGCAACCTCTTTTACTATACTTGAGCTTAAGTACTGATACTTGGCGCTTGTCATCATAAAGAGTGTTTCGATTTCCTTGGAAAGCTTGTGGTTCATAAGTGCCATCTGAAATTCATACTCAAAATCGGAAACGGCTCTTAAGCCTTTTATGATGAACTTAGCACCCTTATTTTCCATATAATCTACCAGAAGTCCCGAAAAGGTGTCTACCTCTACATTGTCGAGTCCTTCGGTTGCTTTGCGTATCCACGCCATGCGCTGCTCGGTGGTAAATGCAGGCTTCTTTGCGCTGTTTACAAGCACTGCCACATACACCTTGTCAAAGGTTCTTGCGCTTCGGCGGATTATGTCTATGTGTCCGTTGGTTACAGGGTCAAAGCTACCCGGATAAACTGCAACTCTTTGCATATATTATGCTTCCTCCAATATCAAAAGCCGTACCTTGCCGTAGGTCTTGTCCTTTGTGATGATATAGCCCGTACAATCGGGAGTATAGCCTGCAAGACATTCGCAAACCACAAGTCCGCTGCTAGTGAGAAGCTGTCTTTCCTTTATTATGGAAAGGGCCTTGTCATAGAGCTCCGACATATAGGGCGGGTCTAAAAATATGATATCGAATTTCTTACTCGTTTCGGAAATAAAGGATATTGCATCCTTTCTTTCCACACTTACGCCGTCTGTAAGGCGAGCCTTGGTAAGGTTGTCCTTTATGACCTTGCATGCCTCGGCGGAAGAATCCACAAAAGTGCATTCACTCCCGTAGCGGCTCATAAGCTCAATGCCGAGCGCACCGCTGCCTGCAAAAAGGTCGAGTCCGACGCTGTCTGCCACAGAGCTCATAAGCATGGAAAACAATGCTTCCTTTACTCTGTCGAGTGTGGGCCTTGTGTCTGTGCCGGGAAGGCTTTCCAGCTTAAGTCCTCTGAGTGTACCCGAAATAACTCTCAAAGTGAAACCCTCCTTTGTGCACACTTAAAAAATGGACATTTGTATCCATTTATAGCTATTATATAATTAAAGTATGCTCTTGTCAAGAATAAGAATGATATTCTTTGGAATTAAAGAAACAAAATTTTTTTAAAATTTATATTTTAATTTTTAATTATTCGTGATAAAACTGAAAGGGAAGCTGTTATGCTCCCTTTTCTTTTTAAAAAAGGTAATAATTCAATTCCATCTGTATATAATACCATTGACAACATCACGGTATCGTGATATAATCTTTTTGAAAGGAGCGATAATCTATGCCTGTTATATCAAGATTTTACGGAATTATTATTCGAATGTACTTTCAACAATCAGAACACAATCCCCCGCATTTTCACGCAATATATGGTGAGCATGTGGCTGCTATCAGCATTGCCGATGGTTCAGTTATAGAAGGTGATCTTCCCAATAAGGCAATGGAGATGGTTCTTGAGTGGAGCTCTATTCATAAAGCTGATTTATTAAAAATTTGGGAAACACAAGAGTTTATAGCTCTTTCTCCGTTAGAGTAAGAGGAGGATTTATATGTTCCATAAAGTTAAAGAAGTAAATGCTCTGCCCGACCATAAAATCAGCGTCAGATTTGCAGAGGGAATAACAAAAATATATAATATAGCACCGCTTTTTGAAACATACAGCTTTTTTGTTCCATTAAAAGAAAGTGCAGAATTATTCAGCTCTGTTATGGTTGACCAAGGTGGTTATGGTGTGATTTGGAATGATGATATTGACATTTCCTGTGATGAGCTTTGGGCAAACGGCAAAGAAATTGATACTCCGTTTGATGGTCTTATGGCTTTCAGCGATGCTACATTTCTTTGGGATTTGAACGAAAGCACATTAAGAAAAGCCATAACCTACGGAAAGCTGATAAATGGTGTTGATGTTTGTAAATTCGGAAAACAATGGGTTGTATCTGTAAATGCAATGAAGCGTGAATACGGAGAGCCCGCAAATATTTGATAACAAAGTATAAAAATGTCAATGGAAGCAGAAGAAATATATATTTCTTCCAATTATGATGTAACTACTGTCGCAGACAAATAAAATAATAGTTTCGCGTAGGCGAAACTACCTTATTCTTTTTCCGCATTTGAAATATGCAGGAAATAGAAAGTAAAAAGAGAAAAGGCAAAGCTATCGCAAACGGCAAATGCAATAATTCAGTTCCATTATGCATTTGCCGTTTAGTGAGGACTTGCGGAAAAAATTTCCGCTTCCGCAACGGCGATAAAGCTTTGCTTTTTATATTTTTGCTTTCCCTGCATATTTCACTAAGCGGACGGCGGGGGTTGGCAAGGGGAGCAGCTGCAGGCTCCCCTTGCGGTTTTAACACATATGATTAAAATATAAAACTTTTCTGGGTAATAAGGAACTCTTTAAAAAATTAAAAATTTTAAATAGATTTTGTTTCTTTAATCCCAAAGAAAAAAGCCCAAGCATTGCACTTGAGCTTCAAAATCTCTTAAATTTTAAAAAATTTTGATTCTTTAATTCCAAAGAACCTATTTATTCCTCTGTACTGAACTTCTCAACTACTTCGAGCTGTGCAGTAAGCATACCCTTAGCAGTATTTCTGAAAAGTTCCATTGAATTCTTGAGTTCTGCCATCTTGGCTGTTATGTCTGCCGCCTGCGCGTGAGCTTCTTCTATTATCTGCTTAGCTTTGAGTTCTGCCTCTGCTATGGCAACATTTGCCTTTTCTTCGGCAGCTTTTTCCAAGTCTTCTGCTGCAGACTGTGCTACAATTATGGAATTCTTCATTGTGTCTTCCATAGATTTGTAGGTGTCAAGAAGCTTGGTAAGAGTGTTTATCTTATCGGTAGCTTCTACCGACTGCTTATACACCTTTTCGTAATCTTCGGTAAGTACCTGCATGTATTCGTCTACTTCTCTTTTGTCGTAGCCGCCTACTGTAGATTTTTTAAAGCTTTTTGTACGCAAATCCATTGGTGTAATCATGGCATATACCTCCTGGCGGGAACAAAATCCCGATTAAATATACTTTTGTATGTTTATGTGTGTTCTGCCTTTTTTGGTAAGGGTCATGTCTGTTTCCACCCTTGCCTTGCCGTAGCCCCGTACCGAAAGAACATCTTTATCCTTTATGGCGTAGGACACGCTCTTAACTTCGTCGTAATTAACGCTTACAAGTCCGTCTGTTATAAGCTCCGAAGCAACCGAACGGGATTTGCCCGTCATGGCGCTTACTATGCAATCGAGCCTCATGGAAGATACAGTGGCAGATACTGTCTTAAAATTCTTTGTAATCTCCAGCGCGGATACATCCTCCGCCACAGAAAGCCGTACACCCGACGAGCCTATCTTGGTAAGGTTTGATACGATATATTCCGCTATGTCAACACACGAGAGAACATACGCTCCCTTCTCCATAACGGCTATATCTCCGAGGTTATCCCTCGTTATACCAAGTGCAAGGATACTGCCCAGATAATCTCTGTGTGTAAGCTCCTTTTTGCTGAGGTTGTCAACTTTAAGGGCACACATGGGGTAGTTTACCTCTTCCCAGTCGTTTGGCACAATGGCAGCCATGAGCCTTTCCGCACCGTCAAAGCCGCCGGAAAAGCGGATGTCATAAAGATGCGAAAGCCTTTCGCCCGCAAGGCGAGCTTGCCTTGGAGTCATAAACCTGGTGTACATTATCATGCCTGTTTTGTCGCTCTTGTCACACTTATCGCATACATGCGACAAAAACATTTTATCCTCCGCGTCTGTAATACCGCAGAGTATCGCCTTTCTGTCTGTCATATTTTAAAAGAAGTCAAAAAGGGCGTGAGTCTTTAATTCGTCGGAAAAATCGTCGGTAAAATCACCTGCAATACCCATTGTGCTGGGAACAAGAAGAATGATACCGTTTGCAACCTTCTGCATTTTGCCTGTGAGGGCATATACAGCACCGCTTAAAAAGTCTACAATCTTTCTTGCGTTTTCCTTATCAAGCTTTTCGAGGTTAACAACAACGGGCTTCTTCTCTCTTAAATGGTCGGTGATTTCGGTAGCATCGTTGTATGTTGTAGGCTGAAGAACAACCACTTTGAGCTGAGTTGTTGTGTGGATATTTACTACCTTACCTTTTCTTGCAGAAGTGTTCTGCGAAGTAGCAGATATATCGGTATATCTGGTCTTGGGTTCGGGTGAGTAGAATTCTTCTTTCTTCTCCGCTTCGATTTCTTCTTCGTTATCTCTTGCATCGCCTATACCCATGAATGCAAGAAACTTCTTTACCATTTCGCTCATTTTATATAACCATCCTTTCGATTATTTACAAAAATTATTTAAAGAGACCCGTACCAACGCGAACGATGGTAGAGTTTTCTTCTACGGCTATGGGATAATCGTTTGTCATGCCCATAGACAGATGTTCCATACTAACATTATCTAATTTTTTTGACGATATGTCAACAGAAATTTCGTATAATTTAGAAAAAATTTGATGAAGTTCGTCATTTTCCGCATCAAATGGAGCCATGGTCATAAGCCCCTTTACTCTTATGTGCGGATAGCCCGAAGCCTTGGTTACATAGTCGAGCACCTCGGAGGGCTTAATGCCTGTTTTGGACTCCTCGCCCGATACATTAACCTCTATTAGGATATCCATTATCTTGTCTATTTTGGAGCACTGCTTTTCTATCTCTTCCATAAGTGAATACGACTCTACGGAATGTATCATGCACACCTTGTCGGCAATATACTTTACCTTGTTTTTCTGCAGGTGTCCTATAAGATGCCATCTTACATCGCCCTTTATATCATCATACTTACTTATAAGCTCCTGAACCCTGTTTTCGCCAAGGTCGCGAAGACCGAGAGACACCGCTTCGTTTATTCTGTCGGCATCTATTGTCTTGGTTACGGCAAGGATTGTTACATCCTCTGCCTTTCTGCCTGCCTTTTCACACGAGGCGGCAATGTTTGCTTTTATTTCGTTTAAATTTTCCTGAATGCTCATTATGATATCCTTTCTCCCTCTTTGAGTTCTCTTCTGGACGAGACTACAACCTCATCATAAAGCAGAAGTCCTCCGTGGGAAGTGTTGTCTTCCTCTACGATTGCATAAACCGAATCTTTGTACAGCACATTTACCTCTTTAAAGTACACTATGCCGTCCACCACGGCAAACACACCTGTTTTGCCGTCTTTTACTCTTAGTGCGGCGATGGGAACTTTGAGTCCTGTATGCTTACTGCGTATAAGATCTATCTCTACAAATCTTTCTTTCATTGCCCATGTACAGTCTTTGTCCGAGGTGGCAATTACAAGATAATTTCCGTTTACGGGAGTGGATATGTAGCTTATTCTTGCCTCGGAATCCTCCTCGTGGTTCTTGGCTCTTATGTATACCCCTGAACCCTCTTTGAGCTTGGAAAGCTCCTTTTCTGTAGCTACAAATGCCACAGACCACTCTGTGCCCTCTATTATCTTGCAGACTTCATTTGCCTTGGGCTTGGCTCTGTCCTTTTCATTCATTTTTTTGATGGCGTCAAACTCATAAGGAGTCATTTCGCCTATGGCATTGGGTGTGAGTAATCTCTCAAAGCCGTCTACATCGGTTGTGTATATGCCTGCCGCAGGCGAAAAAAGATCCTGCTTGGAGCTTCCGAGTTCCTTTTCGGCTTCTGCCTTTTCTGCAAGAAGAGCCTTTAAGGTGTCTTCGGTATAGTCTGCACCCTTTTGAAGTGCATTTTTTCTGTCGTTTAAAAGATTGAGTTCATTTGCAAGAGCTGTTACCTCTTTCATGTCGCCCTTTTCCATGGCGTCCGACAAATCTCTCATCTTGGAGTCCATTACTCCGTCTACCTGATAAGCACCGATTTCACTTGCGCTGAACTGATCCTTTATTTTGGTTATTTCATCAATACGGGCATTTATCCTCTCAATCGTTCTTTTGGTGTTTTCGTCTATTTTGCTTTCGTATATGCTTGCAATATGCTTGTTTTTTCTTATCATTTCGCCGTTATCTACATGAGATTCCAGCACACCCGATTTCTGAGAAAGGATTACGGTTTCGTTTCGTATTACCATGGCACTGAACGAATAGGATTTTTCCATTTCGCCGTGTCTTATTACCTCGTAGGTTATACCGTCGGAAAATATGAGGGATATTATTGTGACAATTATAAGAATTATGGCGGGTATTGCCACGATTTTTAAAATCTTCTTCATAACTTCCTCCTTATAATCTCAAAGCACGCTTCTGCCGTTTGCTCGGGTGAAGAATAATCATCAAGATTGAGCCACACGGCAGAGGGTTCTCTCTTAAACCATGTAAGCTGTCTTTTGGCATAATGTCTGCTTCCTTTTTTTATAAGCTCTGTAGCTTCTTCGAGTGATATTTCGCCTTTTATAAAGCTAAGCATCTCCTTGTAGCCGAGTGCCTGCATGGCGGTGGTGTCCTCGGCAGGATACTTTGCTATGATACTGCGCACCTCGTTTTCGAGTCCGTCTTTTAGCATGATATCCACACGGCGGTCTATCCTGTCGTAGAGATTCTCCCGCAAGCGGGTAAAATATATTCTGTCTGCGGTATACGGTGGCTCGATTTCTAAAGTACGCTTGTTGTAATCGGATATCTTTTCGCCTGTGGCATGATGATATTCGAGCGCGCGGATAACCCTCTTTACATTGTTGGGGTGTATGTTTTCTGCGCTTTCGCTATCCACCCTGCAAAGAAGCGAATGGAGATAGTCGCATCCCTTGGTATCGCAGATTTCCTGCATTTTTTGCCGATAATCCGCATCCACGGGAGCTTCCGACTCAAATGTGATTCCCTTTAAAAGCGAATCTGCATACAGCCCCGTACCGCCTGCAATAATGGGCACTTTGCCCTTGGCGTACAGGTCCTCTATAATGCCCGAAGCCATGTTTACATAGTCGCACACGCTAAAGGGCTCGTCGGGGTTTATAATATCTATCATGTGGTGCACTACACCCTGCATTTCCTCGGGTGTTACCTTGGCTGTGCCGATATCCATGCCCCTGTAAATCTGCATGGAATCGCAGGATATGATTTCTGTACCGAGCTTTTTTGCAAGGTATACGGAGGCGGCGGTTTTGCCTACGCCCGTAGGGCCTGCTATTAAAACAACATGAGGTTTTTTCATATCTATTCTCTCTTAAACTGTCTTTCCAGACTGTATCTTGTCATTTTTACCATTATAGGTCTGCCGTGAGGACAGGTGTTTATGCCGTCACCCAGGCGGAGAACCTTTGCACCGAGCGCTTTAAGCTCTGTGTCCGAAAGAACGGTATTGCCCTTTAATGCCTTCTTGCACGCTATCATGTGCAGAGCTTCCTCATACACACCGCGCACCATGTTGTGCCTGTTGGCACCGGCAAGGCTCAATATGTCCGAAACGACATCCTTTATTTCGTGCTCCTCCATAGTACCGGGGGTAGCACGCACTATTACTGCATTTTTGCCGAAGGGTTCTATTTCAAAGCCTATCTGCTCAAAAAAGTCGGCATTTTCCTCTGCAAGTGTCATCTCCGACGCGGTGAGGGTGAGAGTAACGGGAAGAAGCATAAGCTGACTCTCCGTTTCCCCTGCACGGAAAGCATCCAGAAGCTCTTCGAAGCAGATTCTCTCGTGTGCCGCGTGCTGGTCTATTATATACATTTCGTTATCTTTCTGGAGTATAAAATATGTGCCGAAAACCTGACCCACAAACTTAAAGTCCACTCCCTCCACGGGTATGGGCGGTTTGGGCGCGTTCATCTTTGCAATTTCCTCGTCTGTTACAGGAGTCATGTTTTCAAATCTCTGCG
>JAZLCB010000247.1:0-11981 GCA_045614005.1 Clostridia bacterium | reverse complement strand
CTAATTTACCATAAACGGGACGATGTGGGCATCGTCCCCTACATATTTTTGTACAAAATGACAATGATTGAATCCGTTTTAACAAAAAAGGTTGCCGTGCTACCGACTACTTCGGCAAGCCAATCGGCAACCAGTTTTTATAAAATATCACTCTTCCTTAAGCGCAATAACCAGTGTTCTTCTTACACCCTGACCTACGCTGTATGTAGTAACCTTGTCGTGGTCCTGAAGTGTAGCGTGGATAATTCTTCTCTCATAAGCGTTCATGGGCTCTAAAGAAGTGTTTCTTCCGCTTCTTACAACCTTTGCAGCGAGCTTCTTTGCAAGGGATTCGAGAGCCTTAACTCTCTTTTCGCGGTAGTTTTCGGTATCGAGCGAAACCTTAACAAAATCGAGGTCGCCTCTGTTTACAACAAGGCTTGTAAGGTGCTGAAGTGCATCGAGTGTTTCGCCTCTTTTGCCTATTACAACGCCCATGTCGGGGCCCGAAAGCTCTATGGACATATCCTTGCCGTTTTCTTTAACGTCTACAGCCACTTCTTCGCCGAGTATGGAGAAGATACCGTCAAGGAATTTCTGTGCTCTACCAGCTGTGCTGTCTGTATAGCTTACTCTTACTACAGCATCTCTGCCGCCTATACCGAGAAAGCCCTTTGAACCTTCTTCGATTACTTCTATTTCAACATCGGCTTCTGTGAGACCGAGCTCACAGAGTGCAAGCTCTATGGCTTCTTCTTTTGTTTTAGCTGACTTTTCTATAAAATTTGCCATTTTTTAACCTCTTTTTTTCTTCTTCATATTATATTTCTTCATTTTTTCTTCGATTTTCTTCTGCTTTTCTTCGTCTTTAAGCTCTATTTCCAAAGCGAGCTTTTTGTTGTAGTACTTATTGAGAAGAATATTCTGGAGAAGACCCAAAACATTGGAAACTGTCCAGTAAAGACCGAGTGCAGCAGGGAAAGTAAATGTAAGCCACAAGGTCATAAGGGGCATAAAGTATGTCATAGTCTTTGCCATGCCCTCACCGGGATTTTCGTTTGTTGTTGCCTTCTTCTGATCGGGAGAAAGTACTCTTGCAGGAGCTTTCTCTTTTGCCTTTTCTTCTTTCTTCTTTCCGTTCATCATGGTAGAAATCTTACCCGAAAGGAAAGTAGTAATACACGAAAGTGCAGGTATTATAAGTGCAGTAAGACCAACAACGGTAATACCCTTGGTAAACATAGCACTTACATCTGCCCAGGGAGTAGCCGAAAGGTCAAGACCAAAGAAATCGAAGTTGAGTTCTCCAAGCTTCTTTGCAAGTTCTATCTGAGCACCTGCAGTTTTGGAGCTTATCTCGTGTAATTTTAAAAACGAGGTAATTTCCTTGGTTGTATAGCCCAATACATACTGTACGGGCTTCTGAATAACCTGATAAAACGCAATAAGTATAGGGAACTGAATAAGAAGAGGCAGACATCCGCCCATGGGGTTAACACCATACTCTTTGTAGAGCTTCATGGTTTCCTGAGACTGTCTCTCTTTGTCGTACTTAAACTTTTCCATAACCTCCTGAAGCTTAGGCTGAAGCTTTTGAGTCTTTGTCATAGACTTCTGCTGTTTGAGCGTAAGCGGGAGGAGAATAATCTTGATAAGTAATGTAAGCAAAATGATAGCTACACCGTAGTTTTCTACGAGACCGTAAATGAGGTTCAGCATAAAACCGAACGCTTTGTAAATATAGCTCATTTCTTCCTCCTATTTAAGCGGGTCATAGCCACCCTTACAAAAGGGATGGCATTTTAGAATTCTTTTTAAAGCCAGGTATGAGCCCTTTAGTGCTCCGTATCTTTCTATCGCCTGCAAGGCATAAGACGAGCAGGTGGGATAGAATCTGCAGCAAGGCTTCTTTAAGGGCGATATTCTTTTGCGATAAAAGCTTATAATGCAAATAAGAACTCTTTTCATACAATATCAGACTTTTCTATACAATATTTCATGGCGGTGCGCGCTTTGGAATAGGTTGCGGTCGCCAAAGATGCCCTGGCAGCTATAATAATATTGTAGCCACACTCGGTAACGGGCATACACTCTCTGTAGGCAGCACGAATAAGCCTCTTTGCACGATTGCGGTCGTGTGCCTTACCAACCGCCTTGGATACTGTGATGCCAAGACAGTTTTTGCCCTTTTTGTTTTTGTAGTAATGGAAAACCATGCAATCGGAAACAATTTTCTTACCTTTTCTGTACGCATAAGTAAATTCCCGATTCAGTTTTATAGTACCTTTCATAACATCACCTATACAAAAAACGGAACGGTCAGGGCTGCTTTGCATCATACAAAGTCTTGGACCGTTCCCTACAGTTTTGTTTGTAGGATTGAGACATACTCAATCGTTAATTGACTCTTAAGTGCTAAGCACACGGGAGTCGGACTCCGTATGCCTTAAATATTTAAAATTTGCACACTTTTCATTTGTCGTCCTCACAAGGCGTCAGCCTTTCTTCGTCCTCCGCATAAAAATTGCACTAAATTTTATGCATTTAAGGTCGAAGAGTTTTAAAACAGACAAATTTGTATGAGACAAGTAAAATCCCGCAGAGAATACTTTCGTATTTTCAAGAGATTTTATGCAGTATCAAACGAATTTGACGTTTTAAAACCATACGGAGTTCAACTCTCGTGTGCTTATGCGGATAAAACTTTTCTACCCTTTAATCTTCTGCGAGCTAAAACCTTTCTGCCGTTTCTGTCGCTCATTCTTGCTCTAAAGCCGTGAACTTTGCTTCTGTGTCTAACGTTGGGCTGGTATGTTCTTTTCATTAACTCTACACCTCCTTAAAAAGTACAGCTGTAACGAGCAGGATTCCCCAAAACGCTTGCTTAGGGCGCTCCGCCGCGTACAAAGCGGATGCACTGTCCTGTCGAAAATAATTTTGCCGTCTAAAAATCACATCTAATTATATACCATGGAGTTTTGTTTGTCAACATAAATTTTGCTTTATCCTCTAAATATTTAAAAATGGCTGACTTTATCCACATTGACATGTGTATTTTAAACATATATAATATAGGAAACAGGAGGTGATATGATGAGGCTCGATAAATTCCTGTCCAATAGCGGAAAAGGCAGCCGTAAAGAGATAAAACAAATATTAAAAGAAGGCACAGTAACCGTAAACGGCAAGGTAGTAAAAGACCCTGCCTGCAAGGTAGACGAGGCAAATGACAAAATTTGTATCGGAAATCTTCCTATTATATATAAGCCGTTTATTTACCTTATGCTGAATAAACCTGCAGGCTATGTAAGTGCCGTATATGACAAAAAGCTTCCTGTGGTTATATCGCTTGTGCCCGAAGAGTATGCACACTATGAGGTGTTCCCCGTAGGCAGACTCGATATAGACACCGAAGGTCTTCTTGTACTTACAAATGACGGCGATCTCTGCCACAGAGTCCTCTCACCCAAAAGCCATGTAGACAAAACCTACTTTGTGCAATGTGAAAACTCTCTTACACAAGCCGATGTCACAGCCTTTAAAGATGGTGTTACCTTAGATGACGGCTACAAGACCATGAGCGCGATTCTTAATATAGACTCAGATAACCCCACAGAATGTCTGCTTACCATACAGGAGGGTAAGTTCCATCAGGTAAAAAGAATGATGGAAGCGGTGGGCAACAAGGTGGTTTACTTAAAAAGGGTAAAAATGGGAGCGCTCTCCCTTGATGAAAGCCTCGCACTTGGTAAAATACGCGAACTCACAGAGGAAGAAATAGGTTTTCTATCTCAAAAATCAAATTAATTTACAAATAAATGCCCTTTGTTTGTGCAAAAACAACAAAAATTACCAACTTTGCACCAACCAAAAAAAATGACATATAAAATTTATCATACTTTTTTACAAAAACTGCAGTTTAAATTGTGCAAAAACTCCAATTTTCCCGCTTTGTTAATTTTCCGTTCAAAAATTTAGTGAAGATTTTATGCAATCTGTATATTTTGTGTGATTTATTTTGTCATTTTAACCATTGGCACACCTGAAAAAATATGATAAAATACAGTTAATATTGAATAGATGATAATTTAGGAGGTTATTGTAATGGCAAGTTTAAGCTTACAACACATCTATAAGAGATACGACGGCGGAGTTACAGCAGTATCCGACTTCTGCCTCGACATTGAAGACAAGGAGTTTATCGTTCTCGTTGGACCTTCCGGTTGCGGTAAGTCTACAACACTCAGAATGATTGCCGGTCTTGAAGAAATCTCTGACGGTGAACTCTACATAGGCGAAAAGCTTATGAACGATGTTCCCCCGAAGGACAGAGATATAGCAATGGTTTTCCAGAACTATGCTCTCTATCCCCATATGACCGTATTTGACAACATGGCATTCGGTCTTAAGTTAAGAAAGATTAAGAAAGACGAAATTTCCAGAAGAGTTAACGAGGCTGCTAAGATCCTCGATATAGCTCATCTTCTCGACAGAAAGCCTAAGGCTCTCTCCGGTGGTCAGAGACAGCGTGTTGCTCTCGGCCGTGCTATCGTAAGAGAACCTAAGGTATTCTTAATGGACGAACCTCTCTCCAACCTCGATGCTAAGCTTCGTGTACAGATGAGAACAGAGATCTCCAAGCTCCACCAGAGACTCCAGACAACATTCATCTACGTTACACATGACCAGACAGAAGCTATGACAATGGGTACAAGAATCGTTGTTATGAAGGATGGTTTCATCCAGCAGATCGACACACCTATCGGTCTTTACAACAATCCTGCTAACATGTTCGTTGCAGGCTTCATCGGAAGCCCCCAGATGAACTTCACAGATTGTGTAGTTGGTGCTAACTGCGAATCTCTTACATTCGACGGCATCACAATCACTCTTCCCGAAGGCATTGCATCCAAGCTTAAGGCTGCAGATTGCGCAGGTAAGGAAGTTGTTCTCGGTATCAGACCCGAAGACATCCACGATGAAGAAGCATTCCTCAACTCTTCCGCAGAAAGCGTTGTAGACGCTTATGTAGAAGTTACCGAAATGATGGGTGCTGAAACATTCCTTTATCTCTTAATCGGTGAAACAAGATACACCGCAAGAGTTAACCCCAGAACAACAGCTGTTCCTCAGGCAAATGTTAAAGTTGCTTTTGACCTTAACAAGATTCACATCTTCGATAAGGAAACAGAAACTGTTATTCTTAACTAATAAAAACCGAAAGGCAGCTTTTATAGCTGCCTTTTTTGGATTAAAAAACAAATTTACTCATACAGAAATCTGCATTTTTGCAGATTTCTCGTTTTGATAAACAGTTGCATTAGGAGGACACTCCATGATATTAAATAAAAAGCGCATGATAAAATCAATAATAGCCCTTGCTGTTGCAATTATTCTTATTATTGTATTTGTTGTACCTATGATTGCGGATTTTGCAGGTATGCCTGTAGACAAAAACGGCAAAGAGGTTGTCATTACCATAGAGGACAACACCTCAACTTTTGGTATAGGCAGTATATTAAAGGAAAACGGCATTATCCGAAGCAGTCTTATTTTTGTTTTAAAAGCAAAAATGAGCGAGCACGGCTCTATGCTTTCCAGCGGAACATACACACTCTCCCCGAGCATGACTATAGAAGAGATATGTGCAAAGCTCGGCGAAAGAAAGCCTGTGCGTCAGATTATGACCGTTACATTTCCCGAGGGGTACTCCGTAGAACAGATGGCAAAAACTCTTGAGGAAAAAAAACTTGTATCTCAGGATGCCTTTATAAAAGCATTGTCCGACAGCTATGACTACGACTTTATAAAAGAGATTCCCAAAGACAAAGAATACAATCATGCACTTCAGGGATTTTTGTTCCCCGACACATACGAATTCTATACAGACAGCTCTGCACACGAAATTATAGACAGGATGCTTAGCCGTTTTAACGAAGTTTACTTTTCCATGGCAAAGGATAGCGAGGATATATTTGATATAATTACCAAAGCTGCCATGATAGAAAAGGAAGCAAAGCTCGAAAGCGAAAGACCTATGATAGCAGGTGTTATAGAAAACCGCATAGCTAAGGCAATGCCTTTCCAGATAGACGCTACCGTGCTTTATGCGGCAACAGACGGACTCTATAACGAGGAGGATAGCTCCTTTATTGCAGATAATATAAGAAGTATGGATTCGCCTTATAATACATATAAGTACGCGGGACTTCCTGCAGGGCCTATATGTAATCCGGGTATTACTTCAATTAAGGCGGCACTTAATCCCGAAAAACATGAGTATCTGTTCTATCATACAGATACGGCTAAGAATGACGGTTCTCATATATTCACCAAAACATATGAAGAGCACCTTCACTCTATGGGACAATAAAGAATACGGATTTAAAAGTTAGGGACTGTAAATTAATTCAAAAAAATTAATTTACAGTCCCTTGGGGAATAGGAAAAAATGATTCAGAATTGTCAAATCGAACTCAAAGCAAGGCTTTTCCTTGCTTTGAGTGGTAACCCGAAGGCGTGCGAGGGCACGTCGAGAGGTGAGATTTGGCAATAGCAAAAAGGCATATATTTGAAGAAAAACATCTGGAAACAGATGTTTTTCAACATTTATGACAATTTTAAATGATTTACAAGCTAATTAACACTATATATTCTTTGTTTTTCCTGCCTTTTTGCGGCCTGGACTTTTTTTACATTCCCGACTGTTTTACCTTTTTCACATGTAGTTACTAACTGATTCCTCCGATTATATTAACCTGTTCTATAGCATATAGCGGCAAATTTATGAGACTTTCTTCCTTTTTGTAGTTCGCCATGGATGTTCTGATAGAAACTTCAGGAGAAAACTTTTGCTGATAGGTTTTTAGACTCTTAGCCCTTAAATTTACTTCTGCTTTTACTTCGATAGGCACAATCTGTGCACCTCTATCAACAACAAAGTCAACTTCGCAAGAACCTCTGTCATTGGTATAGTAATAAACGTCTAAGTCTTGGATGGTCTTTAACTGCTGACAAACATACTGCTCTGTAAGAGCACCTTTGAACTCAACAAAAAGTTCTTTTCCATCAAGTAAAGTATGCTGACGAAGCCCTGCCATACAGCCAAGCAGACCAATATCCACCACAAAGAGCTTAAAAGCTTTCAAGTCCTCATATGCGCGTAAGGGAATACCTGCTGCATTGACACGACAGACCTTGTGAACAAGACCGCAATCGCTCAACCACATAATTGCAGTTTCATACTCCTTAGCACGAGCGCCTTGACGAACAAGACCGTAAATGAACTTCTTGTTTTCTTTTGCCAACTGAGAAGGTATGCTGTTCCACAGCATACGGAGTCTGGGCACGATTTCATTGGGAGCGTGTTTGGAAAAATCTTGTTCATAAGCCAAAAGAATACGCTTTTGAATTTCACGAACTTCATTAAAATCTTTGTTTTCTGCAAAGCTTTGTACGGCTTCAGGCATACCGCCAACAAAGTAATAATGCTTCAACGCATCAATATAAGTCTGTTTAAAGCTTGTAATCATATTGAAATCCCGCTTATCAAGCAGTTCGGCAAATCGTTCTTTATCAGTTGCCATCAAAAACTCTTTGAAAGTAAGCGGGTAGAGCTTTAGAAAATCAACCTTTCCTACAGGGAAAGATGTGCCTTGATGTAAAGCAATACCAAGCAACGAACCTGCGCATACAATGTGATACTGTGGCGCATTTTCATAGAAATATTTTAGAGATGACAACGCTCTCGGAACTTCCTGAACTTCGTCAAAAATAAGCAAATCCTTATCGGGATTGATTTTTCGTCCTACATACAGTTCCAAGCCCATAATCAAACGCTCCGTATCCAGATCAGAAGCAAATAGCTCCGCCATTGCGGAATTGGAATCAAAATTGATATATACGGTGTCCTCATATGCCTGTCTGCCAAATTCTTTCATCAACCAAGTTTTACCAACCTGGCGAGCTCCTTCGATGATTAAAGGCTTACGGCGTTTGCTCTGTTTCCATTTCAATAGCTTTTCAATAGCAATTCGGTACATACACGCACCTCCATCATTATAATTCAAGTATAGTATATCACATGATAACAAAAAATACAACGAGTTTTTGAAAACAATTACACTTTTTACAGCGAATAAAGTGTGTGAACTTTATATTTTCCTTAAAACGGGTTGTCGAAGACTCAACCCCTACATAATATACTTTTCATAACATTTGAAAAAAATGTATATGCTCTATTTCTGTTATGGTTATTATTATAATGGATTTTGTTTAGCGACTTAGGAGCTGTACGTTTTTATGCGTCGGCTCTATGCCGGCGCATTTTTTAATTTATACAAAAAACCGAAAGGAGAAAATGCCAATGGAAGATTACAAAAAGATGTTGAAAAAATATAAAATGTGTTGTAAAATGTTTTTGTTGGAGAAATCCAACAAAAGGTAAGACCTAAACGAGCGTAAAAGCTGGGCGGTTATGCCATCATCTCCCCGAAAGGAGGTGGTTGCTATGGAATATGTGTACATAATGATATATATTATCACTTTAATTGTGTTAATCATAACCATAAAAAAATAACGCCAGCCCTTGCAAAGCATTAGCGTTATTCTTTTAATAACCTGATATTTGGCATAACCGTTTAAGGTCTTGCCTTTTTCTGTATTTATTATAATACACAGACTATATTTTGTCAACGACTTATTTTTGACAAAAATTTCTTATATGGCAAAATACGACATTATTCCCGATTGACTTTCACCATCATATATGATAATATAATCTTGCGAAACGAAAATCCCCATATTTTCATAATACCGATGCATAATACATTTGCAAAAAATGTATATGCTCTATTTCTGTTATCGGTATTATGTTAATGGATTTTGTTTCGCGACTATCGGAGCTGTACGTTTTTATGCGTCGGCTTCGCGCCGGCGCATTTTTTAATTTATACCAAATCAGAAAGGAGTAAAAAATGCAAATGGAAGATTATAAGAAAACGTATTTAAAATTATTTAATGATATAACAGATTTGATAGAAGGTCTTAAAGAAATTCAACGTGAAGCAGAAGAAATATTCATTTCTTCCAATGATGAAGTAACTACTGTTTCCAACAATTAAAATAATTTGCTTTGCGAAAAGCAAAGCTACCTTATTCCAATGCGCATTGAAATACTTGGGATTTAAGAGAACGAAAAGAAAAAAGGCAAAGCTATCGCAAACGGCAAATGCAATTAATTCAGTTCCATTATGCATTTGCCGTTTAGTGAGGACTTGAAGAAAAAATTTCTTCTTCCGCAACGGCGATAGAGCTTTGCCTTTTATATTTTTGTTTTCCCCAAGTATTTCACAGCGCAGGGGCGGGGTTAAGGGGCATGCCCAAATGCCCCTTAGGGTTTGCTTCTTTGACCGCAAAGAAGAGTTTTGTTTACTTTTTAAAAGGGAAAGGAAGCACAATGCCACCCCTACGGTCTTTTCCCAAATAATTAAAAAAAATAATTTTTGTTTTTAAAAAATCGTTTCAATGTCAACGGAAGGAGCAAGCCCCTTCCCTACATTGGTACAATTAAATTTTAAAAAGTTTTGTTTCTTTTCAAAAATAAAGGAGAGCCATATCAGCTCTCCTTATACTTTTTATTCTTCTACAGGTGCTGTTTCTGTAGCAGATACTTCTTGTGAAGCTTCTTCGGAAGAAACTTCCTCTTCTTCCTCTTCCTTTGCCGCCTTGGCAATGGAAACAACACTTATATCCTCTGCAAGCTTCATAACTCGTACACCCTGAGTTACTCTGCCAAACATGCTTATTTCGTCTACGCCTGTTCTTATTATTACACCGTCGGATGTTATCATAAGTACATCATCATCGTCGGTAACGATTCTGCAACCTGCTATAAGACCTGTCTTATCGGTTATTTTGTAGCCCGATACACCGCGACCGCCACGGAACTGACACTTAAATTCTGTAATATCAGTCTTTTTACCGTAACCGTTTTCTGTTACGGAGAGGAGCATACCCTCATCCTTGGTTACGTTACCGCCTATTACATAGTCATCGTCTTTAAGCTTGATACCGATAACACCGCTTGCGCCTCTGCCCATTGCACGGACATCTGTCTGGCTGAACTTAATGCACATACCGTTCTTTGTGCCGAGGATGATGTTATCATCTTCTTCGGTGAGTGCTACTTCTATAAGCTCGTCATCTTCTCTGAGGCCTATTGCTATGATACCGCCCTTACGGTTGGAGTCGTATTCATCGAGCGAGGTTTTCTTTACAAAACCTCTCTTGGTTATCATAGTAAGGTACTTATCTTCGGAAAATTCGCTTATCGGAATAGTAGCTGTTACCTTTTCGTCCGATTCAAGCGGAATGAGGTTTACTATTGCAGTACCCTTTGCCTGTCTGCCCGACTCTGCTATTCTGTACGCCTTAATCTTGTACATTCTGCCCTTATTTGTAAAGAACATGAGGAAGTCGTGCGAGGAAGCTGTAAATATGGTTTCTACAAAGTCTTCATCTCTTGTGGAAAGACCCGAAATACCTCTGCCACCTCTGTGCTGGCTCTTGTATGTAGAGGTGGGGAGTCTCTTTACATAGCCGAAGTGTGTCATGGTTATAACACAATCTTCTCTTTCGATAAGATCCTCATCGTCTATCATATCTATGGCAGGCTCTATTGTGGTGAGTCTTTCGTCGCCGTACTTGTCGCGGATTTCGGTAAGCTCCTCTTTAATCTTTTCCATAAGCTTGTTTCTGTCGGAAAGGAGGAGTCTGTACTCTTCGCAAAGCTGGGTGAGCATATTGAATTCTTCGTCTATCTTCTCACCGTTTAATCTCTGGAGCTGTGCAAGACGCATATCGAGTACGCTCTGTGCCTGAATATCGGAAAAACCGAATTTTTCCATAAGTCTTTCCTTGGCATCGTCGTAGGAATTGCGGATTGTTTCTATAACGGCATCAATATTGGCAAGGGCGATTCTGAGACCTTCCAATATGTGCATTCTTGCTTCTGCCTTTTCAAGGTCGTATCTTGTACGGCGTGTTACGATTTCCTCTTGGAATTCTATAAACTTAGCGAGGATTTCGTTAAGTCCCATTGTCTTGGGCTTGCCGTCGCAGATAGCGAGCATGTTTATAGAGAAGCTGTCCTGAAGTCTTGTAAACTTGTAGAGCTGATTTAATACAACCTGAGGATTAGCGTCTCTCTTTAAGAAGATTTCAAGACGAATACCTACTCTGTCGGAGGAGTGGTCGTCTATATCGGAAAGACCTTCTATCTTCTTATCCTTTACAAGCTCTGCGATAGACTCAACGAGCATCTTCTTGTTTACCTGATAGGGAAGCTCGGTTACTATGATAGAAGATGTACCGTCTTTTCTTTCTTCTATCTGAGCTTTGGCGCGGACTACAATCTTGCCCTTACCTGTGAGGTAAGCACTTCTTATACCGCTTTTGCCCATTATGGAAGCCTTTGTGGGGAAGTCGGGTCCCTTGATGTGTTCCATAAGCTCCTCTACGGAAATATCGGGGTTATCTATCTTTGCCATAACACCGTTCAATACTTCGGTAAGGTTATGGGGAGGTATGTTTGTAGCCATACCAACAGCTATACCCGAGCTACCGTTTATAAGGAGTGTGGGGATTCTTGTAGGAAGAATTGTAGGTTCTTTTCTCTTTTCGTCAAAGTTGGGAGCAAAGTCTACAGTATTCTTTTCTATATTTTCGAGCATTGTATTGGAAAGCTTGCTCATTCTTGCTTCGGTATAACGGTATGCAGCCGGGGGGTCACCATCGACCGAACCGAAGTTACCGTGACCGTCTATAAGAGGATATCTCATAGAGAAGTCCTGTGCAAGTCGTACCATAGCATCGTATACGGAAGCATCACCATGAGGATGATATCTACCGATAACATTACCTACTGTGGTAGCCGATTTAAAGAACGGCTTGTCGGAGGTAAGGTGTTCCTCGTGCATGGAATAAAGAATTCTTCTGTGAAC
>JAZLCB010000246.1:0-3392 GCA_045614005.1 Clostridia bacterium | reverse complement strand
CTCTTCTCTTTAACGAAGATGGAACTCCCAGTGAGCGTTCCAAGAAGATTCTCTCACAGACTCCCATGGGAAGATTTGGTAAGCCCGAAGAACTCATCGGTGCTCTTCTCTTCCTTGTAAGCCATGAAGCTGCAGGTTTTGTAAACGGTGTTGTAATACCTGTTGACGGTGGTTTTTCTGCTTACAGCGGTGTTTAATTAACTTAACCTCTAAAGCGTATCTCAAACGAGATACGCTTTTTTGTTTTTATAAGCATAATCACAAAAAAATTGGAAAATCTAAAATACAAATAGAGTTAAGGAGAATTACTATGACAGAATTTACACATATCATAAAAGACGCACTCGGCATACACGCAAGACCTGCAGGACAACTGGTAAAAATTGCAAGTAAATTCAAAAGTGATGTTTCCATAGTAAAAGACACCTCATGTGCCGATGCCAAAAAGATTTTTTCGGTGATGTCACTTGGTATAAAATATGATGATGAAATTAAATTTACTATAAATGGTGCTGATGAAAACGAAGCTGAAACTCAGCTCAAAGAATTCTTAACAAAAAATCTGTAATTTGGTGAAATTATGATAATTATTAAAGGTCAACCTGTCAGCGAAGGCATTTCTTTCGGCAAGCTGGAAATAATGAACAAAAAAGAGCCACGTGTTCACAGAGAGAAAATAAGCAATACAGACGAAGAACTCAAAAGATTTGATTCTGCTTTAGAAGAAGCAAAAAAACAGCTTAAAACCCTTTTTAACAAGGCTGTAAATGAAGTTGGTGAAGACAATGCAATGATTTTTGAAATTCACCGAATGATGCTCGAGGATGAAGACTATATAAATTCAATACATTCGCATATTTCCGAGAGACATTTAAATGCAGAAAGTGCTGTTTCTTTAACATGTGACAGCTTCGCGGATATGTTTTCTTCAATGGAAGATGCGTACATGAAAGAAAGGGCCTCAGATGTTAAAGACATATCCACGAGGCTTATATCGATATTATCGGACTTTAAAGTAGAGACCATACGCTCAAATGAACCTGTAATAATTGCTGCATCTGATCTCGTTCCTTCGGAGACAGTGCAACTTGACAAAACAAAAATCCTTGCTTTTGTAACCGAAAAAGGAAGTTCAAACTCACACACTGCCATACTTGCAAGAACAATGAACATTCCGGCTATTATAGGTGCTGAAGGGATAACCGAAGCAAAGTATCTGAATTCCGAAATTATTGTAGATGGATTTAGCGGTGAGATTTTTATAGATCCAGATATGAAAACAATAATTCGCATGCAGGAAAAGAAACAGGAATATGAAAAAAATAAACAAATGCTAAAAAAATTGAAAGGCGTATCTCCTATTACTAAAGACGGAAAGCTGATACTTCTATATGCAAACATAGGTTCTTTAAACGATATGCCGTCTGTTTATTCAAACGATGCAATGGGAGTTGGTCTTTTCCGAAGTGAATTTATATATCTTGAAAGCGATACCTATCCCGACGAAGACAAGCAGTTTACAATATACAAAAGTGCCGCAGAAAAAGCCTTAGGTAAGCAGGTTATCATAAGAACTCTTGATGTTGGTGCAGACAAAAGTATTGATTATTTTCATATACCAAAAGAGGAAAACCCCGCTCTTGGCATGCGAGCAATACGAATTTGCCTTTCGCGCCCCGGAATATTCAAAACACAGCTTCGTGCCCTGTATCGCGCAACTGCTTTTGGCAAAATATCTATCATGTTTCCTATGATTACATCGCTAAAAGAAATACGCGAAATCAAAAAAATATGCAATGAAGTAAAAAACGAATTGCGCAAAGAAAAAATATCATTTTGCGAAGATACTCCTCTTGGCATAATGATTGAAACTCCCGGTGCCGCTCTGATAAGCGACATACTCGCAAAAGAAGTAGATTTCTTTTCTATAGGAACAAATGACCTCACGCAATACACTTTGGCAGCTGACAGGCAAAATCCTGCTCTGAATGCTTTTTTCGATCCACAGCACCCTTCCGTGCTGCGACTTATAAAATTGACTGTTGAAAATGCTCACAAAGCCGGAATATGGTGCGGAGTTTGCGGAGAACTCGCTGCCGACACGGAATTCACCGAAACATTGCTCTCATTGGGTGTTGACGAACTATCAGTTTCGCCATCTCATATTCTTCCTCTAAAACAAAAAATTCTGGAATCCTACGCAAACACTACACCACAAGGCATCCCGTTAAATTAAAGGGGTGCCTTTTAAAATGCACTATTTATTGACATATTTTGCCGCCTGTTGTATAATAATATCAACTAAATCAAGGAGTTGATATTATGTTTTGTGAACAATGTGGAACTCAAATTGGAGAAGGTAGTGCTTTTTGCGAAAATTGCGGCGCAAAGGTTCAGCAGCAACCTACCGAAAACGCAGAAACTGCTCAGTCTCAAACAACATTTACAGAACCCGAAAATGGTTTTGTCCCCCCTACACCACAAGAACCATTTTTGAAAAAGTTATTAAACTTTATCATTGCAAAAAAGGCACTTCTCATTTCTGCAATTGTTGTAATCCTTGTGATTACACTTTCTGTTTCTATGTTACCCTATGCGAAAAACTCTTTTATGAAGATTGTAAAATCTCCCGAAGGA
The DNA here is from genome assembly GCA_045614005.1 of Clostridia bacterium. Lineage (GTDB taxonomy): Bacteria > Bacillota > Clostridia > UMGS1810 > UMGS1810 > RGIG8748. The sequence goes on along the minus strand of JAZLCB010000246.1, from coordinate 755 downwards.
TACTTCCAGTATGTTGTTGATAACAACACAGCAGATTTTGCAGAAAACACCGCTTCGACAATAGGCAGATTAAAAGATGGTTTTCTTGATGAAGCCGGCGCTAAAGCAACACTCTCTTTAGAGGTCGAAGATGAATTTTACGATGTATTAGATGATTTTACCGGTGAAGATCTCGGTGAATACTTAAATTGGCTTAAGTCTGCATCCCTTAATTTAGAAGGCGGCATGGAAGACGACAAATTCTCTGCTGAATATAGTGTTGAACTCAATGGCGAAGATATTGGTACTATCGACTTAGTTGCTGATATAGCAAAGTGCGAATATTATACAGGTGTTCCTGATTACAACAAAGATTATGTATACATGGATATGAGCTCCGAAATGGATCCTGATGATCTTGAGGAAGCTATGAAACAGTTTGAGCTTCTTGCTGAAGCTCTGCCCGATGACGGTGATCTTGAAGATATGTTTTCAAGATACATATCCTGCATTGCTAAAAGTGTAGATGATGTTAAGCAAAGCAGTGAGACTTTGACCGTTGATGGTATCTCTCAAAAAGCTACTAAGCTTTCTGTTGATATAACCGGAGATATCATCGTTAATGCAGCAAAGAATGTTGTTGAAGAAGCTATGAAAGATAAAGACTTGAAAGAGTTTATCGAAGATATCGAAGCTCTCAGCGATCTTTCATACTCAAACTTCAAGGACGCTTTGGAAACAGCACTCGACGAGCTTAACGATGTAGATCTTGAAGA
>JAZLCB010000245.1:0-3923 GCA_045614005.1 Clostridia bacterium | reverse complement strand
AGAGGTGCAATAAAAGAAAATTCACTCCCTCAGGGTGTTGTACCAAAGCTCGTTATGGATTATATAAAAAAAGAAGGGCTGTACACGGTTTAATATGAATACACAGGATATCATAAATTCTCTTAAGTCGGTTCTTAAACCCGACAGATTCACTCATACCATGGGTGTAGCAAAATGGGCGAGAGAGCTTGCTTTTCTTAACGGCGTATCTCCCGACAAGGCATACCTTGCCGCACTTCTTCACGATTGTGCCAAGTGTATGACCAAAGATAAGCTTGCAGATAATATAAAAAAATATCAAATAAATCTGGATGCCGACGCTCTTAGTTCACCGCAACTATGGCATAGCTATGTAGGTGCTTTTGTCGCAAAGGATGTCTACGGCATAGATGATAAAGAAATCCTCGACGCAATATACTATCACACCACAGGCAAGGCGGATATGTCAACTCTTTGTGCAATAGTATATCTTGCCGATGCCATAGAGGATTCCAGAAGCTATAGCGGTGTGGAAAAATTAAGAGAAATGGCAAAAGAGTCTTTGTGGGATGCAGTATTTGCATACACGGAGCGTTCCATAGAATTTATAAAAGCAAAAGGGTGCATAGTTCACCACGATACATTGGCAATTAACAGGAGACAAAAATGAGTGCAAAATCCTTTTTCAAACTTTTAATATCATTAATAATCACATTCGGACTCACCGCCACTTGCATACTTGCAGCATATGTGTGTACTAACGGTGGTTCTTTTATGGGTTTTGAATTTACTTCCGAGGAAATGGAAACACATGTCAATGTGATGCTCATGGGTCTTGATAAGGGCGGAACACGTTCGGATGTTATGATACTCGCTCAGCTCAACTTTGTAGACGGCGAAGTAAATATGCTCCAGATACCACGAGATACCTATGTAAAAAACAACGGCAGAAGTGATAAGAAAATAAACTCTGCCTACGGCTACAACAAAGAAAAGAGCGTATTTAAAGAGGTGGAACAACTTACAGGTGTAAGAGTAGATAAGTTTGTTGTAATAGACACCGCAGGCTTCAGAGATCTTGTAGATACAATAGGCGGTGTGGATTTCAATGTCCCTCAGGATATGGACTACGAAGATCCCGTACAGGATCTGTACATACACTTGAAAAAAGGACATCAGCACCTTGACGGTAACAAGGCAGAACAGCTTGTCCGTTTCCGCAGATATCCCGATGGTGACCTCGGAAGAATGAAGGTACAGAGTGCGTTTATTCAGGCAACGATAGACGAAATCCTCAATGCTTCAAATGTTCTTAAAATAAATGACATTATAACAGATGTTTCCAAGATGGTAGATACCAATCTTTCACTGAACGAAATGCTTTCTTATGCACCGCATGTTCTTGCTATGGACAGGGCTAAACTGCAGACTCACACTCTTGCAGGCAGTGCACAGATGATAGGTGGCGGCTCATATGTAGTGCCCGATTATGAGGAGAATAAGAAACTTATACAAGAGCACTTCACTCCATCCGAAGCAGACGATGCAAAGTCCAAGGACTATTTGCTTGACAAAATCATCGGTGATGGCGAGCAGTACAAATATGTAGAGAAGATAAAGCCAAGAAAGTGGTTTTTCAATTCATTTACAAGTGTAGATGTTCTCGATGCTTCCGAAGGCGAAGCGGATTCTGCCGCACTTCTTGATAAACTCAAGGAATATGGCTACAATGTCCGCACCTACGAAGAAACCAACGCGATATTTGAGGAAACTATGATAGTTTCCTTGTCGGAGTCGGCAGGTGCAGCTTCTGTTACCAAGCTTTCGGGCGTGGATAAATATCTTGTAAATGAGCAGAAGTCATCGGGTAGCGACATAACCATAATTATAGGAAAGGATTTTGACAAGTAACATGAATATAGAACTTGCTTCCAAAATAGTAAAGTATGCCGATGATAAAAAAGCATCGGATATCAAACTTCTTAATATAAGTGAACTTACTACAATAGCAGATTACTTTGTTATCTGCCACGCCAATTCCAACACACAGATGAACGCTATATTCGGCGAAATAGAAGAAAAGCTCCGCAAGGAAGACGGCATAAACCTTCTTAACCCCGAAGCACGAAGCAGTACAGGTTGGCTTCTTATGGACTACGGCGATGTAATTGTGCATATCTTTAATGCCGAAACCCGAGAGTTCTATGGTATAGAAAATCTCTGGGCAGATGCAGAAAATATAGATATATCTGAATTTATAAAATAATCTTCTTCGAAAGGACTGTATAATATGAATTATGATTTTGGTGCCATAGAGAAAAAGTGGCAGGCAAAATGGGAAGAAACCAAAGCTTTCAAAACAGAAATAAACGACAAGCCCAAGTACTATACACTTGAGATGTTCCCTTATCCTTCGGGTAATCTCCACATGGGTCATGTTCGTAACTACTCCATAGGTGATGTTGTTGCAAGATTCAAAAAGATGAACGGCTACAATGTACTTCACCCCATGGGTTGGGATTCCTTCGGTTTGCCTGCGGAAAATGCCGCTATAAAGAACGGTGCAAACCCCAAGGACTGGACAGATTCCAATATAGATAACATGAGAATTCAGCTCAAAACCCTTGGTATAAGCTACGATTGGGACAGAGAGGTTGCTACCTGCAAGCCCGATTACTACAAGTTTACTCAGAAGCTCTTTTTAGAGTTCTTTAACCACGATTTAGCATACAAGAAAAAATCCTATGTTAACTGGTGTCCCTCTTGCCAGACTGTTCTTGCAAACGAGCAGGTTGTAAACGGCAAGTGCGAAAGATGTAAATCCGAAGTAGGTAAGAAGGACCTCGAACAGTGGTTCTTCAAGATTACAGACTATGCCGATGAACTTCTTAAAGACCTTGACAAGTTAAAAGGCTGGCCCGAAAAGGTTAAGACTATGCAGGCAAACTGGATAGGCAAGAGCCGCGGTGCACAGGTTACATTCAAGGTAGGCGGCATGGACGAAGAGCTTACCGTATACACCACAAGACCTGATACTATCTATGGTGTTACATATATGGTAATCGCTCCCGAACACGCAATAGTTCCCAAGCTTGTTGAAGGACTCGAAACTCAGGCAGAGTGCGAAGAGTTCATCCGCAAGATGCAGTTCTTAAACGAAATTGAGCGTACAAGCTCCGAAACAGAAAAAGAGGGTGTATTTACAGGCCGTTATGTTATAAACCCCATAACAGGCGATAAAGTACCTCTCTACCTTGCAAACTATGTTCTCACAGATTACGGTACAGGTGTGGTTATGGCTGTTCCTGCACACGACCAGAGAGACTTTGAATTTGCAAGAAAGTACAATCTCCCCATTAAGGTAGTTATCACTCCCGATGGCAAGAGCATAGACGCCGACACTATGACAGAATCCTTCGAAGCAGAGGGTATCATGGTAAATTCGGGCGAATTTGACGGCATGGGCAACCGTGAAGCACTTGCCAAAATAATAGACTACATGGACGAAAAGGGCATAGGCGAAAGCAAGGTTAACTTCCGTCTTCGTGACTGGCTCATATCCAGACAGCGTTACTGGGGTGCTCCTATCCCCGTTATATACTGTGAGGATTGCGGTGCTGTAGGTGTTCCCGAAGATCAGCTCCCCGTACTTCTTCCCGAAGATGTAGAGTTTACAGGTCAGGGTAAATCTCCTCTTACCACAAGCCCCACATTCGTTAACGCTCCCTGCCCCAAGTGTGGTAAGATGGGTGTAAGAGAAACAGATACCATGGATACATTTGTATGCTCCTCATGGTACTTCTTAAGATACTGTGACCCCAAGAATGACAAAGAACCTTTCTCCATGGATGCTCTTAAGTATTGGATGGGTGTTGACCAGTATATAGGCGGGGTAGAACACGCTATACTTCACCTCCTCTATGCAAGATTCTTTACAAAGGCAC
>JAZLCB010000244.1:0-1501 GCA_045614005.1 Clostridia bacterium | reverse complement strand
ATCTCTGTTCTTTCCTTCTTGAGAAGTCTTGCATGTTGTAGTTGTTCCTCATTACACACCTTTAGCATTTTACTTATCATATCCTCGTACATTGCGCATAACTCTTTTGGAACATCAAATGACCTCAACATATCTTGATACTTGTTGTGTAGTTTGTTAGCTGACATGTTTAATTTGCAACCCTTTGTATTACACTTGTAGTACCAATATCCTTTCTGATTGTAAGCGGTCAATGGTTTGCCGCAGCAGGAACAGAGGACATAACCTTTCAAGGGAGCATTTTCCACTCTTTTCTTATGTTTATACTTCCCTGACCTATCAGCCATTATCTTCTGTACCTTTAGCCAATCTTCGTATGATACCGCCTTCTCTATTTTTCCGTCTCTCATACCCTCGTCAAGCATTTTAGACCTTATCTTTCCTGCATAGAAGGGATTGTTGTAGATGTGATTAAGGGTTTGCTTGGTTATAACAAGCCCCATGTTTTTGAGCATATCAAGGATTTGTCCGTTGGTATACCCTTGCAACTTCCAACGAAAGGCAAGCTTGATTTTCTTGCCCTGTTCGTCAAGATAACAATATGAATTAAGGCTTTTTGTGCGTATGCCTGTTTTCGGGTCTATTCGGGTGTAACCGATAGGAAGAACGCCTGTATATGCTCCTGATTCATAGCAATGTTTTCGACCGGAATAAAACTTATCTGCTCGTTTGTCATTGTCCCATGTTGCCATTAGTAGCAAGCTAGAAGCAATCATAATATTATCCTTTGTGTCTGTTTGGAAGCCCTGTTTGACAGAGCAAACAGGCACACCCAAGTCGTATAACTCTCGAATTATTCCAATTGCCTGTGGAGCATTTCGGCTGAAACGGTCAAACTCCGAACATAAGATTTTGCCAATGCTCAAGTCCTTCTTTACTGACTTAATCATCTCCTTAAAGAGTGTTCCGGGAACTTTGGCTGATTCATGTGTACCTCCAAAATAACCTACTATTTGCAAATCGTGTTCTCGTGCATATTGCTCACATAATTGTCTTTGATAGTCTAAACTACCTCCATTTTTCTCTTGTTTCGCTGTACTTACGCGTGTCCAAATGACACATTTATTTTTTTTGCGCATATTAAATATATTTTTTATAAAGTCTGCTACACCATTCATAGAGGACTGATTACTCAATGAATCAGTAGGAGTTCAGATTGGGTTCACAGAACATTATACATTATAACTCCTTATTTTGGTCTGTTATGCTGCCATAAGAACAATTTCTATCAGTTGCAGCATAAACTCATCAAGTATCTTTTTTTCATATTCTTGTAAATTAGAAGTATTCATTATATTGAATTATCTTACTTCCCACAGATGTGGGTTATTCGCTTTTTCTGCCTATTTCGTAACCTATTATATAATAGGTCGTTGAAATTCTTTTACTGCCGCAGCGGAAAAACTATGAAACCTTCTGCTATTGTATATTCATTATTTTGTCATCAACACAAATATAGTGA
>JAZLCB010000243.1:0-10978 GCA_045614005.1 Clostridia bacterium | reverse complement strand
GGCGAGTTTGGCTGCAGTGCGGTCTACGGTCCGCAAAAGGGCGCAACCCCGGAAATGATTGCCGAAATGGACGCCTGGCTTGCACGTTATGCCGAGTTGACCAAAGCGGTATTACCGAATGCGGATGCAATGCAGGCGGGTACGGGTGCGGCCGGCGGTATGGGATTTGCACTTTTGTCGTATCTCAATACCACGCTTAAGTCGGGAATTGAGCTTGTAATGGAAGAAACAAAGCTCGAAGAGCATATACAAAATGCAGACCTTGTAATAACGGGCGAAGGTCGCTTGGACGGTCAGTCCTACATGGGCAAGGCACCCATAGGCGTTGCCAAGCTTGCTTCTAAGTACGGTGTGCCTGTAGTTGCATTTTCGGGATGTGTTACAGACGATGCAGTAGTGTGCAATGACTATGGAATAGATGCATTTTTCCCTATATTGCGAAGTCCCTGCACCTTGGAAGAAGCCATGAATACAGACAACGCATACAAAAACCTCAAGGATACCGCATGTCAAGTATTTAAACTTATAAATAAACTTAAAAAGGAGATACAAAAATGATTAAAGGATTTAAGATGAAGCTTTATCCCGGAATGAAAGAAGAATACGAAAAAAGACACAACAACCTCTGGCCCGAAATGCAGGATATGATACACGAGTATGGTGGCAAGAACTATACCATATTTTTAGACGAAGAAACCGATATTCTCTTTGGCTATATAGAGCTCGAGGACGAAGCTCGTTGGGCTGAATCTGCCAATACTGCAATATGCAGAAAGTGGTGGGATTACATGGCAGACATCATGGAAACCAATCTCGACAACAGCCCCGTATCCATAGACCTTACAAATGTATTCCACTTGGACTAAGATAGCATGAATTTATATTTTGCACCCCTTGAGGGTATAACAGGCTACATATACCGCAATGCGCACGCGGAGCTTTTCGGCGGTTGCGATGCGTATTATGCGCCTTTTATAACCCCTGTAGAAAACGAAAGATTAAATAAAAAATGTCTCAGGGATATCCTCCCCGAAAATAACCGTGTTTCGGATCTCAGAGTTCAGCTTTTGTCCAATAACCCCAAAACATATTTCAAGTTTGAGGACGAAATACTTCCTATGGGTTATAGCGAAATAAATATCAATTTAGGTTGCCCATCGGGTACAGTTGTCAAGAAGGGCAGAGGCTCGGGCTTTCTTCGTGAGAGGGAGGCTATGGCAGATTTCTTTAAGGAGATTTTTGAGAGTAACAAGGCAGATATTTCCGTAAAAACCAGAATCGGCTTTTATGATAAGTCGGAATCCGAAGCCCTTATGGATATATACAACGCACATCCTCTAAAGTCGCTTACGGTGCACCCACGCACCCGCGAGGATTACTACAAGGCAGCTGTGCATATGGATGTGTTTCGGAATATATATAAAACTTCTCAAAACCGCATATGCTACAATGGAGATATCCGTACACTAAGCGATGCCGGGAGTATTGCAGAAGAGTTTCCGCTTTTGGATGGCATAATGCTCGGTAGAGGAGCCGTGGCAAACCCTGCCATATTCCGCGAGATAAAGGGCGGTTCAAAGCTTACCACAGAGGAGCTAATAGAGTTTTCGCACATTTTGGCAGAGCGCTACTATGAAGTATTAAAGTCCGATATGTACACACTTCATAAGCTCAAGGAAATATGGCTCTACATGATGACCAATTACCCCGAAGAAAAGAAGATTACAAAAGCAGTAAAGAAGTCCACTACCGTATCGCAACTTCACGATGCAGTAAGGACACTACCGAAGATTTAGGAGAAAAATTATGTATCTTATAGCAGGTCTCGGCAACCCCGAGAAAAAGTACGAAGCAACAAGACACAATATCGGGTTTGAAACCGTCGATTTAATGGCGCACAAGCTTGGTATCGCCATCACCAAGTTAAAGCACAAGGCACTTTTTGGCGAGGGCTTTATAGGCGGTGAAAAAGTAATAATTGCAAAACCGCAGACATATATGAATCTTAGTGGCGAAAGTATAAGGGACATAGCTTCCTTCTACAAAATACCGCCACAGAATATTATAATAATATGCGATGATATAAACCTGGAAACAGGCCGTATAAGAATAAGACCAAAGGGTAGCGACGGCGGTCACAATGGTCTTAAATCCATTATATATCAGCTTAATTCCGATGAGTTTGTCCGCATACGAATGGGAGTAGGTGCTCCCAAGGGCGAACATTACAACCTTGCCGACTATGTACTCGGCAAATTCTCCAAAGAGGAAATCGAGGTTCTCACCGTTACTGCCAATAGGGTAGTAGATGCGGTAGAATGTATAATAAAAAATGACGTAGCAACCGCTATGAACAGATTCAACGGAGCATCCAAATGAACACCTTTAAATTGTTGCTCGACGGCATGAATGAGTTTGATACTCTGTGCACCCATATTCGTAAGAAAAAGGGTTTTGTTCATGCACTAGGGCTGTCTTCAAGTCAAAAAAACCATCTAGTATATGCTCTGGCAGAACACACGGATATGCCGTGTGTGGTAGTAGTGCCGGACGAAATAGAAGCAGGAAGGACACTCAAAGAGCTGTCGTTCCTCTCTTCGGATGCGGCAATTTACTTTCCGCCAAGGGAATATCTGTACTACGATGTGGATGTATCCAACCGCAAGGGCGAGTTTTCGCGTCTTAGTGCACTTGCCAATATCAAGGATGCTAAGTATGTAGTTACTACCATAGAGGCTCTTGCATCATACACTCTGCCAAAGCACATTTATGACGAAAGCTCACTTTGCATAGATATGAATTTTAGCATGGATATGGAAGAGTTCACCTCGCACCTTAACTACATGGGCTATGCAAGGGTAAGCTCTGTCGAGGCGGTGGGGCAGTACTCTGTACGAGGCTCTATCGTGGATATATTTTCACCCGGTATCGATAACCCTGCACGAATAGAATTCTGGGGCGACGACATAGATTCCATACGAACCTTTGCTACAGATACACAGCTTTCGCTCGATACTGTGGATTCTGTCTTTATATGCCCTGCGCGTGAACTTATATACACCAAGGAAAAGGCACTCGAAGTTTCCGAGAAGATACGCGCCCAAAAGAAAGAAAATCTTATTCGCGATGCTGAAAAACTCTGTCATAACCACTACTTTCATTCCAATGACAAGTACCTGGGCTACTTCTATGACAAGATTCCCACTCTTTTTGATTACCTTCCCGAAAACACTCTCTATATCATGGCAGAGCCCAAGGAATTAAAGAGTAAATTCGATATATGGTACAAAGAGCAAAACGAAATAATCACATCGCTTATGGATAAGGGACTTTTCCCCAAGGCAGCAGGCGATTACTATATAACATACAGCGATATTGCAAAACAAAGCGAAAAATCCGTAGGTGTTACCATAAGTGCTCTCTCGCACGCAACACCCGATATACAGCCTAAGGAAATAATATCCTTCGGTGCAAAGACCATCCGTTCATATACAGACAACGCGCAGTATATGGTGGAGGACATTGTATTCTGGAAAAAGAACTCGTTCAGAGTGGTAGTTCTTCTCGGAACAGATACCAAAATAAAGAGCCTTGCAGAGCTTTTGGAGGAGCGCGGTATAGACAGCGTTTATCTCGAAAACCCCGACAAGGTTCCCGACTTTGGCGAGGTATTTATAGTAAAGGGTACTCTTGAGCGAGGCTTTGAATATCCGTCTATAAAGACGGCACTTGTGACCGATGGCGAACCTGCATCGCAGAAGAGACGCCGTCCCAAACCCAAGGATGCCAAGAACGCCATAAAGAGCTTCGACGAAATCACCGTAGGCGATTATGTTGTACACAGAACTCACGGTGTAGGTAAGTATGTCGGCATACATCAGCTCGAGGTTCAGGGCGTAATCCGCGATTATCTTAAGATTAAGTACAAAGGAACGGATTGTTTATATGTACCTGTAGAACAGCTCGATTTGCTGTACAAACATTCGTCTACCGAAGAAAAGACCGTCAAGCTCAACAGCCTCGGCGGTACTATGTGGCAAAAGACTGTAACACGCGTCAAAGAGAGTGTTGCTCGTCTTGCCGAGGACATGATTAAGCTCTATGCCGAGCGAAGCCGTATCAAGGGGCATACTTACCCCAAGGATACCGATTGGCAAAGACAGTTTGAGGGCGATTTCCTCTACGACGAAACGCCCGACCAGCTCAGATGCATCGAGGAAGTCAAGGCAGACATGGAGCAGGGCAAGTGCATGGACCGTCTGCTTTGCGGTGATGTGGGCTATGGCAAAACCGAGGTTGCGCTTCGTGCCGCATTCAAAACCATAATGGACGGCAAACAGGTGGCATATCTCGTGCCTACCACAATCCTTGCATCACAGCATTACAATACCTTTGTGTCACGAATGAAGGAGTATTGTATCACAGTAGAGATGCTCAGTCGTTTCCGTACCAAGAAACAGCAGGAAAAGATTATAAAGAAGCTCGAATCGGGCGAAATAGATGTTGTTATAGGAACACATCGTATACTCCAGAAGGATGTTAAGTTTAAATCCCTGGGACTTCTTATAATAGACGAGGAACAGCGTTTTGGTGTAGGACATAAAGAAAAGCTCAAAGAAATCAAAAAAGATGTAAATGTCCTTACCCTAAGTGCTACTCCCATACCGCGTACACTCAACATGGCTATGATGGGTATAAGAGACCTCAGCGTAATCGCATCTCCTCCAAACGACAGAGCACCCGTGCAGACTTTTGTAATGGAGTATAACCCCATAGTTATACAAAATGCTATCCAGCGTGAGCTCGCTCGCGGAGGACAGGTGTACTATCTGTACAACAGAGTAGAGAGCATAGACAGGGTAGCCGCCAAGATTGCGGAGCTCGTGCCCGAAGCAAGGGTTAGTGTTGCCCATGGCAAAATGAGCGAAACCGAGCTCGAAAACATCATGCTCGATCTTATAGACGGCGAGATAGATGTGCTTGTATGCACCACCATTATAGAAACAGGACTTGATGTGCCCAATGTAAATACAATAATACTGGAAAATGCCGATTGTCTCGGACTCTCTCAGCTGTATCAGCTAAAGGGTAGAGTAGGCCGTTCCAACAGACTTTCCTTTGCGTATTTTACCTATCACGAGGGCAAGGTGCTCGATAGCGTTGCGCAAAAGCGCCTTGGTGCAATACGCGAATTCACCGAGTTTGGTTCGGGCTTCAAGATTGCCCTTCGCGACCTCGAAATAAGAGGCGCAGGCAATATCCTTGGCAAGGAACAGCACGGAAACATGAACATGGTAGGCTACGACATGTATTGTCTTCTTCTGGAACAAGCGGTAAAAGAGCTCAAAGGCGAAAAGGTAACCGAAACCGTAAATACATCTGTAGACCTTAAGGTAAGTGCCTATATACCCGAAAAATCCGTTCCCGACGAAAAACAGCGTATAGAGGTATACCGCCGTATAGCATCCATATCCACCGAGGACGAAATGCGTGAGATAGAGGAAGAATATATCGACCGCTACGGTGATGTTCCCAAAAGTGTGGATAATCTTATGAACATAGCTCTCATAAGGTCGTATGCATCATCGCTTTGTATATCGGATATAAGCATTAAGGATGATATCGTTGTCTTTACTATCGAAGGCGAAATCAATCCGAGGGCAATAGTAGAAGTAATGGATCAGTTCAAGGGCAAAATGATGTTCTCCTCGGGTTCGGTGTCATATCTCAGCTACAAATATGAAGAAAATATACTTGGAAATATTAAAATTATATTACAAAGACTAAAAAATACAATACAGGAAGAAACATTATAATGTATAATTAGTTATATTTGTAACATGGAGGTACTTTACATGAAAAAACTTATTAAAATCACGGCTGTATTTTGTATAATAGCACTTCTTGCAAGCTGCGGTCTTGTGAGCAAGGAAGAGAAAAAAGAGTCCAAAAAGAAGAGCGAAGTTATCGTAACTGTAGGCGACATGAAATTCAATACCGAAAGATTCAATTTCTATTTCTACAGCGCACAGGGCGAGGCTCTTGTTAGCGAAGGTTATCAGCAGTCTGCAGATGTTCCCGCTGATTTCTGGGAGCAGAAGGTAGATGGCAAGACCAGACTCGAAATCGTTAAGGAAAGAGCTCTCAGCATACTTATAGATGATGCACTTGCATATCAGAAAGCCAAGGAACTTGGTCTTAAGCTTTCCGACGAGGAAAAACAGCAGATTGATTCTCAGATTGCAACTATCGAGCAGGATGAACAGTCCATGCAGCAGCTTGAATCCATGGGTGTTTCCATAGATGCTATAAAGGCTTATTACAACGAGGGTTATGTAACACAGAAGCTTCTCCCCGAGCTTATGGATAAGGGCGATATCAAGGTAGATGACGAAGAAGTATTAAAGAGCTTCCGCGAAACATATGTTAAAGCTAAGCACATACTTATAGCTACAACCGATACTGCAACAGGTGCAGCTCTCTCCGAAGAGGAAGTAGCTAAAGCGCAGGAAAAGGCGCAGGATATATTAAACCAGATAAACAGCGGTGCAGATTTTGATGAGCTTATGAATGCCAACAGCGAAGACCCCGGTCTTCAGTCAGCTCCCGACGGCTATGTATTTACAAAGGGCGAAATGGTAGCAGAGTTTGAAGAAGCAGCTTTTGCACTCAGCGAAAATCAGGTTAGCGGACTTGTTAACACTTCATATGGTATACACATCTTAAAGAGAGTTCCTTTTGATATGGCAGGTCAGCAGGAAGCTACAGTTATAGAAAACAAGAAGGCTGAACTCGCTTACCCTGAACTCGAAGCACTTCTTAAGACATGGAAGGCAAGCACAAAGATTAAGACAAACGATAAAGTTTTTGATAAGATAAAAGCTTTTGACCCGATGGTTATTTTCGGTCAGTAAAAATTTATAGGGGGATGTAATTTTTACATCCCCCTTGTGTCATTTTTTGGAGAAATATATATGAAACGATTTTTAGTTGTTGTTTTGGTTGTTGCTTCTCTTGTGTTTTCTGCTTCGTGTGGAAAAAGCAAGGTGCAGACTACAAAAAAACAAAATAGCGATGATGCAGAATTTTCCGTTATTGTCGGAGATGTAGAGTACAGCATGGATAGATTCAATCTGTATTTTTACAATGCACAGGACGAAATTTTAAAAGAATCAGGATACAAAGAGTCCAAGGATATCCCCGAAGATTTCTGGGATCTTGCAGTAAATGGCATTACCAGACTTGATCTTGCAAAAGATGAGGCAATCGATATGCTTATAAATGATGCTGTAGAATATCAAAAAGCACGAGAGTACAATATCAAGCTTACCGCAGACGAACTTTTTAGTATTAACAACCAGATGTCTATGCTAAGACAGGACAAGGTGTCTATGGCACAGTTTGATTATATGGGCATTTCCGCATCTGAACTCGAGGGATATTACAAGGACGAAATGCTTATACCGTCTTTGGTAACAGAACTCATAAACGAAGGAAGCATAAAACCCAATCCCGAAAGCGTTCTGGAAGAGTTTGCATCATCATATGTCAAAATAAAACAAATTTTTATACCCACTGTAGATATGATAACAGGCAAACCCTTTTCTCAGGAAAATCTAAAGGCAGCCGAGGATAAGATAAACGCTGCATTAGCAATGTTGCAAAGCGGTGCGGAGTTTGATGATGTTGCCGATATGTACACACAGGATTACTACACACAGGCTTATCCCGATGGGTATATAATAACTCTTGAGGACTTAGCAATAGAGGCGGAAGAGGTGGCATTTTCCCTTTATGACGAAGAAATCAGCCCGCTTGTAACTTCATCCGAAGGGTATCATATAATCAAGCGAATACCTTTTGATTTGGAGGGAACACAGGAAACCAGTTGTCTTGAAACCATAGAGGCAGAGTTTGCAGAACCTAAGTTAAAAGAACTTGTTAAGAAATGGCGCAAAGAGACAAAGGTTAAAATCAACGAGAAAGCTTTTGAAAATCTTAAGCCGCTTATAACAAATAATCAGGCAATAACTGTCAAAGTAAAATAAGAACAAGAGCTATTTTGATGCAAAATATCGAAATAGCTCTTATTTTTTGATAAGTATTGAGATACGGTTTACATAAATTTACAAACTTTTTCCATTCTCTGTGATAGGATTAGGTATCATAATCTGTAAGGGAGAAGTTTGCATGAGCGAAATTACGCAAGGTATCAAATCATCAGGAAAAGAATTTTTGGTTAAGGGCGCACTCAACATGAGTGCAAATGATGTTATATACATATGTCTGTGCTATCTTATGTCTTCGTGTACTTTTTTCGGAGGAAGTGTGCCGTTTGTACTCAGTGCATACGGGGCGGCTTTTACAGGCGGTAAATGGCTCTTGTTTATGGTAGCATCGGTTGTTGGGCTTTTGGGTGCTTTATCAGGGGCAGAGCTTTTGTGCTATCTCATTGTTCTTGCACTTAGCACCTTTGTAATAGGTGTGGTGAACGAGAACACAAGGTTCAAGGCTCTGTGCGTGAGTACACTTCTTCTTTTTGTGTCTTTTATACATAATCTGATTTCCGATGCTTTGTGGGCGGATTATTTCATATCTGTATTTGAAGCAGTATTTTGTTTTGCGGGTGTGTATGTGTTTTCGGAGGCTGTACCGCTTATAACTGCATCGCGTGAGAGACGATGTATTATGGATACCGAGCTTGTATGTGTTTTTGCTCTGTTGGCACTTGTTGTAAAGTGTACGGTGGGTTTTCCTCTTATTGCAGGTATGGATATATCGGTTATCCTTACAATTCTGCTTCTTCTTGCAATAAATATGGAAAGTGATATTTCTCTTGGCACAGCAATGGGCGTAGTGTTTGGCTTTGTTGCAGTGGGCAAGTCGCTGAGTGCGGGAGTGTCTATGGGGGCTTTTGCATTTGCTTCGTTTTGTGCAGGTATATTAAACCGTTTTGGCAGATGGGGTGTGGTGCTCGGCTTTGTCATTGCAAATGCGGCATTGACGGTGTTTTTAAGAGGAGAGCAACTGCCGTTTGATATATTCGAAGTTATCTTTGCATCTATTGTTTTCTCGCTTCTTCCGGGCAAAATCACGGGCTACATATCATCACTTACTTCAAAGACAGTTCACACAGCTACCAATTTATTTGTGGAAGAAGAAAAACTTCAGAATGTAATATGCAAAAAGCTGACCGCTTTGTCGGATTCGTACGAAACCCTTGCAGATGAGTATGACGCTTGCTTCAAATCAAACGAAATGTCAAAACAGTATATTATACGAATGCTCGATAGCGTATCAGCTAAAATTTGCCCCGATTGCGGACTTAAATATAATTGCTGGGAAAGATGCTACAAGGAGAGCTACAAAGCAATGGCACAAATGCTCGAAAAGGCTACAATGGGCGGAAAGCTTACCGAAAAGGAAGTACCCGAGCCTTTAAAGGGCAAATGCAATAAGCTTGGTGAATTTGTTTATCATTTCAACACGATGTTTGGCATATATAAGGTCGAAAAGATGTGGCAGGACAAGCTTAACAGCGCAAGAAAGCTGGTTTCTGAGCAGGTAAGGGGTATAAGCCATTCTATAAAAAAGACAAGCGAAACTCTGGAAATGTCACTTGATATACCTACCGAAAAAGAGATAAAAACGGCACTGGACAAAATCAAAATACCTTTTAAGGATGTTATATTTTTAAAAGGTCACGGCGATGTGTTTACTATGGAAATTCTGCTTACAGAAAAAGCGCTCACACCAAAAGAAGAAACCTGCATCGAAAATCTCATAGAAGAAGTAACGGGCATATCTTCGGCTTGCCTTGGAAGCCGTATAGAAAAAGACGGCTTTGTTGCAAGATTCGGCAATCGGGCAAAATACAAGGTAAGTACAGGCAGTGCCATGATGAGTAAAGACGGCGAAAAAGTATCGGGAGATAGTCTGATATCTTGCTTTTCGCCCGTAGGGAATTTTGTATGTGCATTAAGCGACGGCATGGGTGCGGGACATACTGCACTAAGGGAGAGTCGCAGAGCAACAGAACTTTTAAAGTGTTTTGTGTCCTCGGGCATGGATTTGGATACGGCACTTAGCCTTATCAATTCTTCTCTGCTTCTGTGCTCTTTGGAAGATAGCTTTGCTACTATGGATGTCTGCTCGGTAGATTTATCGTGCGGAAGAATAGATATGTACAAAAGCGGTGCGGCAGCAGGATATATAAAGAAAGGTAACGAAATCTTGAAGATAGAATCCGATTCTCTACCATTCGGAGTGTCCGAGGACTTTTCCGATACCAAGGTAGTAAGTGTTCCCGTAGGCAAATCCGCGCAGGTGATACTTATGACCGACGGTGTGTACGATGTATTTGCGTGCGGAGGGTTTGGGGCTCTCAATGATATTATAGAACATTCCAAGACCGACAATCCTCAGGTTATCGCATCAGAGATTCTCAGCGTGGCTATGGAGTGTACATGTGGCAAAGCTGTTGATGACATGAGCGTGTGCGTGATTAATGTTTGGGAAAGATAGACAAATATAAACATCTGTGTTATAATAATGCATGAATATTGAGATAATTATTCATCATTTATTGAAAGAGGGTACAACTATGTTAATGTCTATAGTGGCAAACAGAATCAAAACCTTGTTTATTGTAAGTCTGGTTACGGCTTTTCTGGCGTTTGCTGTTTATTACATCAGTCATATTGCAGGCTATGGCGAGTATGCTATAATATTTGCTGTGGTAATCGCTTGTGTCAGTTCGCTGGTTTCGTATTTTTCGTGTCACAAGCTGGTACTTTCCATAAGCGGTGCACGACCTGCAGATGATGCTAAGGATGCTTATGTAAAAGCTATATTAAGTAGGCTCTGTGTTTCTGCAAATCTTCCCATGCCAAAGGTGTATATAATAAACGACCCCGTTGCAAATGCCTTTGCCACGGGCAGAAATCCCAAGAACGCTGTGGTATGCGTTACAACAGGA
>JAZLCB010000242.1:0-1679 GCA_045614005.1 Clostridia bacterium | reverse complement strand
CCATTTTACCCTTTTTCTCTAATAAACCGAGCACAGAAGCTATTATCACACAAAAAACTGTTGCAACAAATGCACCTAAATAAAATCCAAATCCAATAGCAATTCCAATAGCAGATGTAGCCCAAAGCCCTGCCGCTGTTGTAAGACCTGTTACAATAGAGCGATTGCGAACAAGAATCATACCTACGCCGAGAAATCCTATTCCCGAAATAACCTGCGCGGAAATTCGTAAAATATCGCCGTTATTATTCAGCACATCTGCTGCAAAAAGTCCTATAAGGGCGGTCATTGTTGAGCCTAAGCAAACCAAACAGTGTGTGCGCAAGCCTGCGGCTCTTCCGTGGCGGCCACGCTCAATACCGATAATTCCGCCAAAGGCAACTGCCAAAAATAAACGCGCCAAAACCGAATATACATTAAACCCCATAAGTGTTTCAAATATAGACATATAAGCCACCCTTTCTATTAAAAATTAATCTGTTTTATAAACAATATATTCGAGGATACCCCAAACATTCATTAAATAATATAATTGTTGTTATATGGTTTTACTGCATTATAGCACATTAGTGCCATAGCCGCAATACTTCTTAGCTATCAACTATTGCTTCTTACTTTCCAAAAATCCCTTGCAAAATTAAATAAAAGTAAAAATCCTGAACGCTTACGCTTTCAGGATTTTTTCTCTCGTGTCTAAAAAAAGAACTTGGTGAAAAACTGATTTTCTTAATTTTAAGATTTATTTAAAAATTATTGCATACTAAAATTAACGCCTACGATTATATTTCTATCAATACCTCTTGTTCTAAAGAAAATATTATGAGAGTCAGTTACAAGTATATATTCAAAGTAAAATCCCGCATCAAAATAATTTACAATACATTCATAGGTATCTGTTAGGAAAAGACCATCAAAGGTTGAAACTAACTCCTCTGATACAAAGTTAACACTACCGGAATCTCCTTCGCCGTATCTACCGACGATTTCTTTTGCATTTGTATCCGATAGGCGATAATTGCCCCAAAAAATTTCATTTCCTACATGGAAGATATCTCTTGTGTGATTAAATAAACCATAATTGTTCTTTCTAAACATACTCTTGAGCTGTAGAGTTGTTGCATCGTAATAAAATAGTGTACTTCCGCTAGAGCCGGTTTCGCCGATATATAGAATATTATCCTGCTTATTTAAATATAATTTTGGCTGGAAAAATGAGTAACCTCTATCAGGAAGAATTTTTGTCAATTCATTTGTTGTCATATTCTTTTTATATACGGCACAGTGTTGGTCGTGTTCAGAATAATAAATATAATTGCCATCAACACAAAAAGATGAAACTTCATGTTCAAAATAAAGTGAAGATTTTTTAGTAAAGTCTGATTTTGAAAAAATACCAATTCTGCATAAATCAGGCAACGAAATATAAATTTTATCACCAATAAGATTAATTTCTGCAGGTTTTCCTGCAAGTGGAACATTAGAAACAGGAGTCATGTTTTTTGAATTTATAACAACCAATCGATTATTACTTGATGTTATGACATAAATCAAATCATCTTCAGTTAACCAATTTACCACATCACCGTCAAGCTCATATAAAACAGCAGTAGCTTTTATATTTTTTGAATTATTTTCTTCTTTTGTGTTATTTGTACCTAACAATTTCATATTTTCAGGCA
>JAZLCB010000241.1:0-2987 GCA_045614005.1 Clostridia bacterium | reverse complement strand
CCCCGACGTTGCAGACGGTGCTGATATATCCATCGTAACACTTCCCATTGTCCGCGGAAGAATCCCCTCGGTAGTAGACAGAGTATTTACCTGCTGTACACCGGGTACTTCCGTAGCGGTTGTAGTTACCGAAGCGGGTATAGCATTAAACCCCAAGCACAAGAGCTACGAAATGTTAAAGGAAGACCTTGCAAAAGCAGGTATCAAAACCGTTACTATCGAGGAGCTTCTCAAAGTGGCATACTCGCTTACAGGCGTACCAAAGCCTATCGAAACAACAGACAAGATTACTTGTATCGTTGAATACCGTGATGGTACGGTTATAGATGTTATTCGCCAGATTAAGCGCGATTAATATAGCTTATTAAAAAATTATATTATTTCTAGGAGGAAATTATTATGAACACAATGCAGGAAACAAGAGCTTTTTTGGAATCTTTAGGTCAGCCCGGTGGAGATTTATACACTCTTCCCGACTCTGAGAAGCGTTTTGACGATGGTTGTCAGTATCGTTTTGAGGTTCCCGGTATCCAGAGCCCCAAGGTAATGAAGGCTCTCTTGGAAGAAGTTGAAAGACTCGGCTTCTACATTCACCGTGTAACACAGACAAAGGGTATCTGGACACTTTCCGACGATGAAATTACCGAAATGGTAGCATTATCCAAGGAATACCAGGTAGAATTAGTATTGGCTGTTGGCCCCCGTGCTACAACAGATACCAGTGCTTCCGTTAAGAGCCCCGAAGGTGTACGTATGGGTTATCGTCTCCGTGGTCAGGATCAGGTAGTAAGAGCTATCGAAGATGTACGCCGTGCAGCTCGTCTCGGAGTTCGTACATTCCTTATCTATGACGAAGGTTGCCTCTGGGCATTAGGCAAGGCTCGTGAAGCTGGTCTTCTCCCCGAAGATTGCAAGTTCAAGATGTCCGCACACTCCGGTCACGGCAATCCCTGCTCCGCTAAGCTCCTTCAGGATATCGGTGCAGACTCCTTCAATATCGTAAGAGACTATCAGTTACAGCACTTAGCAGCAGTTCGTTCCGCTATTGACATTCCGATCGACTGCCATACAGAAAACCCCACATCTTCCGGTGGATTTATCCGTCACTACGAAGTTCCCGAAATGATCCGTGTTGCTTCCCCCATCTACTTAAAGACAGGTGGTTCGGTAGCACAGACACACAGCTGGGATTCCACAGAAGCAGATGCTAAGAAGCGTGCTAAGCAGGTTCTTCTTGTTAAGCGTGTAATAGATGCTTACTATCCCGAAGCTACATACTCCCCCAAGGGTTCTTTAAACCATTAATACAAAGTCCCACAAATCTAATATAGAAAGGGATACGAATATGGAAATCAGAACAATTACAGCCCCCTTCACCGATGAAGTATTAAAGAGCTTGAAGGTAGGCGACATAGTAAATGTGTCCGGTATAATCTATGCCGGCCGTGATGCAGTGCTTCCCAAGATTGTTAACATGATCGACGAAGGCACTTTAGAAGAAAACGGTATCAATCTGCAGGGCAGTGTTATTTTCCACACTGCCGTAAGCCCTGCAGGTGTAGGACCTACTTCCAGCAATAAGTTGGAAATAGAAGGAACTATGCCTCAGCTTACTGCAGCAGGTATCAGAATGCACTTAGGTAAAGGTGCATTAAAGAAGGAAACCGTAGAAATGTTCAACGAGTACAATGCCGTATATGCGGTTATAGCCCCTGTTACAGCTCTTCTTAACAGCAAGGTTAAAGCTAAGAAGTGTGTAGCACATCCCGAACTCGGTATGGAAGCATTCTACGAGTTGCAGGTGGAACAGTTCCCCTGCATCATTGCAGCCGCTCATGGCGAAAGTATGTTTTAAGGAGGGAAACTCGAATGTCTTTTAATTACAATGAAGTAGTTGCAAAGGTGGCAGACACTCTTGTAAGAGCAGGCTCTACCTTCCGTGAGGATAAAAAAGAAGCCTATCGTCGTGCTATCAAGACCGAGGAGTTACCTCGTGCTAAATGGAATCTCGAAACAATTCTGGAAAATGCTGAAGTTGCAGAATGCAACCGTAGCCCCTTGTGTGACGATACAGGTATACCTCACGTATTTATCGAAGTAGGCCCCAATCGTGCCGTAACAGGTGAGCTTTTGTCCGCTATACAGGAAGGTGTACGCGAAGGTCTTCGCACACTTCCCGGCCGTCCTATGGCTATCATGGGCGATGACAAAGCCAGAATAGATATGAGTGGCGGTATCAGCCCCGACAGCGATGCACTCGATACAGCTCCTTTCCTTATTAAGGAAGTAGAGGAGGATGTACTTCGTATTCACGTATTAATGCTCGGTGGCGGACCTGCTATCCGTGGTATTACACATCGTATATTCCACAAACACAGCATGGATGTTGTTCTCGACGAAATCGTTACACGTACAAAGGATGCTACTAAGCTCTTAGGCTGTACTCCTTGTGCAGTTGCTATTGGTGTAGGTCGTTCTCAGTACGAAGCTACAGCTCTTATGATGGAAGCAATGGTTTACGGCGATTTCGGTAAGCAGAGCGATATGGAACAGTACATTACCGATAAGGTTAACGAAACCGATGTAGGACCTCTCGGTCTTAACGGTAAGACAACCGTTCTTGCTACATTCATGAAGGTAGGACCTCAGAGAGCAAGTGGTGTGCGTGTAGTAGCTATCCGTCCCGGATGCTGCTTCGAGCCCCGTATAGCAAGCGTAGAACTCTAATCCGTTATATTTTAAGGAGAAAATAGTTATGAGTAATGAATTCAAACCCATGAAATTCGGTTGCGGAAGATACGTTCAGGCACCCGGAGCTCTTGAAATAGTTGGTAGAGAAGCTGAAATGCTTAAGAGCAAGAAGGCTCTTATAATAGGTGGTAAGAGTGCTTTAGACGCTACGGGCGCTAAGATGGAAAAGATCCTCAAGGATGCAGGTATTGAAGCTGTAGTTTACACCATGCCATCCGACTGTACCTACGAAACAC
>JAZLCB010000240.1:0-4859 GCA_045614005.1 Clostridia bacterium | reverse complement strand
GTGCAGAATAAAATTGTAGATACAGACAGCAATCTGTATATGCCAAATGAGCCCATAAACCGCGAGGATATGGCGCTTATGCTCTATCGTTATGCTGCCAATGTAGCCAAAACAAAGCTAAAGGCAGTAAGTGCATCGGTAGACTTTGCAGACAAGGGTGTTATAAGCGAAAAAGCCCGCGAAGCAGTATCCGCAATGCAACAGAGCGGAATAATAAGCGGTATCTCGGAGGGAAGCGGTATATACTTTTCCCCGCAAAATCAGGCAACCCGTGCACAGGCTTCGGCTATGATAGCACGATTTTATAAGGCAATAAAATGAGGTAGATTAGCATGAACAAAAAACGCATACGTACAGCTATCATATGTGCACTTGTTGCGGTAATGGCGATTTTTGCAATATTTAATATTAAAATAGAAGTTCCCGAAAGCACAGACAAAAAGATATCTGTTTCCAAAACGGAAGTAAAAAACACTCCCGACAAGCCTTCGGACAAAGAGGAAACCGTTTCGGATACTGCCGACAAAAAAGAGGACAACTCCCAAGAGGAAGCTGTCGGCGAGGTTCCCGTCATCAAAGAGCAAGAAGAGCCTGCGGTACAAGCACATGTGTGCACTATAGAAATCCGATGCGATACGGTCAGTGATACTTCAAAGATAGAAAACGAGGCTGTAATACCCTATGTTCCATCGAGTGGAGTAATTCTCGAAAAAACCGAGGTGGAGTTTACTCCCGGCGAGAGTGTGTTTGATATCCTTCTCAGAGCTACAAGGGATAGGAATATACACATGGAGTTTCGCAGTGACAGTGTATACAGCGGAAAATACATCGAGGGCATAAACTATCTTTACGAAATGGACGCAGGACCGTTAAGCGGATGGATGTACAAGGTAAACGGACAGTTTCCCAACTATGGCTGTGCCGCCTATAAGGTAAATGACGGCGATGCAATAGTATGGATGTACACCTGCGATTTGGGTTTGGATGTAGGAGATAATTCAGTATGGTAGAAAACAGACAAGGCATATCACATAGCGGTATGTTCTGTAGGAAACACCCCCTTATAAACTTCATATATTTTGCCGTAATTATAGTGGTTACCATGTTTTCAAACCACCCTGTAATTCTGGGCTTGTCTTTTGTTGGCGCGTGGGTTTATTCCATTGTGCTTAAGGGCAGAAAGGCACTCAAATTCAATTTTTTGGTTTTAGTACCTGTTATCTTGATTACGGTTATTCTTAACGCCTTAAATGTTCACAACGGCGTTACGGTGCTACTGTATATAAACGGCAACCGCATAACCCTTGAAGCAATTGTGTTTGGTCTTGTGCAGGGCATAATGCTTACAACGGTAATAATCTGGTTCGGCTCGTTTAATGTTATAGTAACCGAGGATAAATTTATATACCTTTTCGGCAGGGTTTCGCCTGTAATTGCCATGACACTTTCTATGATAATGAGGTTTATACCTCTTCTTAAAAATCGCTATGCCGAAATCTCTGCCGCACAGCGTTGTATGGGTCGCGGTGGCAAGGGCACAGGCTTTATTGCACGAATTCGCCTCTTTGCCAAAAAGCTTTCGATACTCATTGCATGGTCGCTCGAAGCTTCTATCGAAAGCTCCGACTCCATGGAGGCAAGAGGCTATGGGTTAAAAGGCAGAACAAGCTTTCACCTGTATCGCTTTGCAAAAGGCGAGGGACTGCTTCTTGCAGGTATGCTTGTTTTGGGTGTTGTGTGTATAGCTTCGTGCGTTATGGACTATACCAATATTTACTATTACCCTGCTATTGTGTTTGGTAGCGTTTCGCCTATGCTCTTTGTTAGTGCAATAGCGTTTTGCATACTAATGTGTTATGCACCATTTGTAGATATACGAGGTACGAAAAGATGGAAATAATAAAATTCGATAATGTCAATTTTACATATCCGGGATGCTCGGAGCGCGCACTGTGCGATGTAAGCTTTTCCGTAAACAAATCGCAGTTTGCCGTGCTCTGCGGCAAGTCGGGCTGCGGAAAGAGCACCCTTTTGCGCCATCTCAAAAAGAACCTCATGCCCTATGGCAATCTTACAGGCAGAGTACTGTACAAGGACACGGAAATATCCGATATTTCCAAGCGTGAGTGTGCTTCCGAAATAGGTTTTGTAGGTCAGAACCCCGACAACCAGATTGTAACGGACAAGGTATGGCACGAACTCGCATTCGGACTCGAGAGTCTTGGCATGGACAATGCTTCCATAAAACGACGCGTGTCGGAAATGGCAAGCTTTTTCGGCATACACACATGGTTCCGCAAAAGCGTAAATGAGCTTTCGGGCGGACAAAAACAGCTTCTCAATCTCGCTTCGGTTATGGTTATGAAGCCCAAGGTGCTCGTGCTCGATGAGCCCACAAGTCAGCTCGACCCCATTACCGCATCGGAGTTTATAGCTACACTTCGCAAAATCAATCAGGAGCTCGGCACAACCGTTATTATATCGGAGCACCGCCTCGAGGAGCTTTTCCCTCTTGCGGACAAGGTGCTCGTAATGGAAGATGGCAAGCTTGTTATAGACGATACTCCCCATGGTGCGGTTTCGCGTATATATGGCGGAGAGTGTGCCGATATGTTCCATGCTCTGCCATCTGTAGTAAAGATACTTACTCGCCTCGGCGCAGGCGATAAGTGCCCGCTTACCGTAAGAGACGGTCGTCTGTGGCTTGAAGAAGCACTTGGCGAACCTACTCAGGCACAAACAAGCATTAACCCACCCCAAGACAAAACAAATGCACCCTTGGCTCTTTCGTTAAAGGAAGTGTGGTTCAGATACACCAAAAACGAAGAAGACATATTAAGAGGACTAAACCTCGATGTACAAAAGGGTGAGTTTATCACGGTGTTAGGTGGCAACGGTGCAGGCAAGACCACCATGCTAAAGCTCATTACCAAAACGCTCAGGACCTGCGGTGGCAATATAGAGATAATGGGCAAAAGGATAGACAAGCTCTCGGACAAGGAGCTATTCTCTCACGGGATATCCTTTCTTCCGCAGAATCCGCAGGCACTTTTTACGGAAATCACGGTTTTTGAGGAGCTTATGGAAGCCCTCCAATACGAAAAACTTTCCGATACCGAAAAGGCAAGTCAGGTGTCCGAAATTATGAGCAAAATGGAGCTTAGCCACCTTTCGGACTCCCATCCGTACGATCTTTCGGGCGGTGAACAGCAAAGACTTGCTCTTGGCAAACTTCTTCTCTTAAAACCGCAGATTCTTCTTCTGGACGAGCCCACAAAGGGACTCGACCCGTTCTTCAAGCGCACACTCGCGCAGATATTCAAAAAACTTTGTTCCGAGGGAGTAACCATACTCATGGTTACGCATGATATAGAATTTTCGGCATCATATGCGGACAGATGTGCTATGTTCTTTGACGGTGAGATTGTTTCGTGCTCAGATCCGGTAGAGTTTTTCAGCGGAAACAGTTTTTACACAACATATGCAAATC
The DNA here is from genome assembly GCA_045614005.1 of Clostridia bacterium. GTDB lineage: Bacteria > Bacillota > Clostridia > UMGS1810 > UMGS1810 > RGIG8748. The sequence goes on along the minus strand of JAZLCB010000240.1, from coordinate 1,369 downwards.
GTCTTGCGGGCGACCGATTCCCCGATGCTGTTACATGGGAGGAGGTAGCCGGAAGATGCGAAGAGGCTATGATGTAACTTGGGCACTTATGGCAATGAAAAAGCGTACTTTGGTGGCATCGGTTCTCATTTTTTTGGCTGTTCCTTTGGTTATTGTTCTTGGGAGCATACTCTTTAATGACCGTAATTATATGCTTATAAGCATACTGGTGCTTCTTCTTACAAGCTTTCCGTTTTTCATGGTGTTCGAAAGACGCAAACCCAAAGCACGCGAAATAGTGCTTATAGCCATGATGTGTGCAATAGCGGTATGTGCTCACCTCATTTGTTCCGTTACCATACCGCTAAGGGCAGGTACAGCCATAATAATAGTATGCGGTATCGCACTCGGACCTGAGGCAGGTTTTCTTATAGGAGCTTTGGCAAGGTTCGTTCTCAATTTCTATGCAGGGCAGGGACCATGGAGTCCGTGGCAGATGTTCTGTTGGGGAATTATCGGCTTTCTTGCAGGTCTTGCATTCAACAGAGGCCTTTCGGAAAAGAAGAATTCCAGACAGTTTACCGCAGTTATGGGTCCTACAATGTGTGTGGTTTTTATGGTAATAGCAGCGTACCTTTCCTATGTGATTTTTCCGCCTGCAGACAAAGGCTCGTTCTGGGGCTGGAGGCTCTATATTTTCGGTGCGGTAGGGCTTATCCTTGGTGCTTTGCTTCAGCGTAAGAGACTGCCTGTAGATAATATTACTCTTACTACATTTACATTTTTTGTTGTTTTCATTATCTATGGCGGTCTTATGAATATCTTTACCATGATAAGTACGGCAAGTATACCGGGAAGCCCCGTGGTAAGCTGGGATACGCTTAAAATATATTATATATCGGGCGTACCGTACGACCTCGCTCATGCGGGTGCGGCTACGGTGTTCAACCTGATATTCGGCGAAAAAATAATACAAAAGTTAGAGAGAATAAAGATAAAATACGGTATATACAGATAGGTGGTGTATATATGTTGGACTCACTCATAAGTAGTGTAAAACCGCTTGATAAAAAAGCAATGGACAAAGCAAAAGAAAGACAGGCACAGCTTGCAAAGCCTCCGGGCAGTCTTGGCGTGCTCGAAGATATATCCATACAGCTTGCAGGTATCACAGGCAAGGTGCATAACAGTATAAAGGATAAACATCTATTGGTATTTGCCTCCGACAACGGAGTTACAGAGGAAGGTGTGTCCTCTGCACCGAGGTCCGTTACGCTTAAGCAGGCTGTAAACCTTACAAGAGCCAAAACAGGAGCTGCCGTTCTTGCAAAGCGCTTCGGATGCGCTATTACCGTTTGCGATGTAGGCATAGCAGGCGATGTGTCGGGCA
>JAZLCB010000239.1:0-2307 GCA_045614005.1 Clostridia bacterium | reverse complement strand
CGTTTGTTACGATAAGAGCACTTGTGTTAACCTTTAAGTTTGTGAGCATTTCGCAAACTTTCTTTGTCTTGATTTCTTCAAGAGCAATGCTGTCAACAACGATAAATGCGCTATCGTTAACCTTTGCACTAAGAGCTGACTTTAATGCTATAGCCTTAAGCTTCTTGTTTACAGAATATCTGTAATCTCTGGGCTTAGGACCTAATGCGATACCGCCCTTGATCCACTGTGTAGCTCTTATGCTACCCTGTCTTGCACGACCTGTTCCCTTCTGTCTCCAGGGCTTAATACCGCCGCCGCGAACTTCGGAACGAGTCTTTGTGCTCTGTGTGCCCTGTCTCTGGTTTGCAAGGTAGTTCTTAACTACTTCGTGAAGTACGCTTGTGTTTACCTCGCAACCGAAAATGCTTTCATTTAATTCGATATCGCCAATCTGGCTTCCTTCCATATTATATAAAGCTACTTTAGGCATTGTTAGTCCTCCTTCCTACGCAATTACGCCTTAACTGAGTTTTTGATAGTTACAACGCCGCCCTTAGGACCGGGAACTGCACCCTTAACAAGGATGATGTTCTTTTCTGCATCTACCTTAACTACATCTAAATTCTGAACTGTAACCTGTTCAACACCCATGTGACCGGGAAGTCTCTTGTTCTTCATAACTCTTGAAGGTGTTGAGCAAGCACCCATGGAACCAACGCCTCTGTGATAACCGGAACCGTGAGTCATAGGACCTCTGTGTGTGCCCCATCTTTTTACTGTACCTGCATAGCCGTGACCCTTGCTGATGCCTGTTACATCAATCTTGTCGCCTTCTGCGAATACGTCTGCCTTGATTTCGTCGCCTACGTTGTAAGCGGAATCATCTTCGAGTCTGAATTCCTTAAGAACTCTCTTGTTAGCAACGCCTGCCTTAGCAAGGTGTCCTTTTTCGGGTTTTGTAAGTGCCTTATCTTTAGCATCTACATAACCAACCTGGATAGCATTGTAGCCATCTGTTTCAACTGTTTTCTTCTGAACGACTGTAACAGGGCCGGCTTCGATAACTGTAACAGGAATTACAAGGCCGTCTTCTGTAAAAATCTGAGTCATTCCGATTTTCTTTCCTAAAATTGCTTTCTGCATTTTAGCTTTCCTCCTATTATGGTTATTGGTTGAAGCATTAAGGGGCTTCAACATGACCTGCTGTCAACGACGGTGACAGCTCCCAAAGAAAATGCGTGAGCACATCTTCTTTTTAGCAGAATTACATCTGCTGGATTTCGATATCAACGCCTGCGGGTAATGTAATCTTGAGCAAGCTGTCGATAGTCTTAGCTGTAGGTTCTAAGATGTCGATAAGTCTCTTGTGAGTTCTGAGTTCGAACTGTTCACGGGAGTCCTTATACTTGTGTACCGCTCTTAAGATAGTAACAACTTCCTTCTTAGTGGGGAGCGGGATAGGACCTGCAACCTTTGCACCTGTTCTCTCAGCAGTTTCTACAATTTTCTTTGCAGACTGATCGATTAACTGGTGGTCATAAGCCTTAAGCTTAATTCTGATTTTCTGACTTTTAGCCATGAGATAGTACCTCCTTTTGATATTCTTGGTGCCATTCCGGTAGTCATGAAAACGTACACCCAGCCGGGTGTGTCGTACTCAATGCATTATAAATCCCGGTAACTTAAAATAATCCTTAAGCTATCCGGGGCATAATACACCTATATACAGTGACCGTGGCGCCCGAATTCACGATTCGGACAATCTCCGTGGAAATTAACCGCAAAGCGTGTTATTGCCTGCGATTGGTAACCTCCCACATCATCGTATGTCATGCCACGCTTGACTATTATATAATATAGGAAAGCGTTTTGCAAGAGTTTTTTTCATAACTTTTTGATTTTGGCGATATTTTCTAAAATTTCGTTAATTGTATACATAACGCCTATGCTTGTTTTGTGCAATTTGCATATGGGTTTTGGAGATTTTTCAGGCACTAAACCCCACTAAAACCGCATGGTTACGCGGTTTGGGGCAGTTGGAGGTGTATTTTTGCATTATGTAAACCTCGCTCCTGTACACCCCACCAAAAACACTATATATTAAGGCAAAAAACATACAACATCTATATATTGTGTTTTAATCCAAATAAAGTGCATTTTATCAAAAAAATGTGTATTGATTTTATTTATGATTGCGTGTAGAACGTCTACATATAATGTAGAAACTAAAAAAGGAGCGATACAAATGGACAAAAGACTTAAAATCGGCGTTATGGGACTTGTTCGCGGTGACTTTGCTTTAAAGGGCTGTCTGGCATTTTATGA
>JAZLCB010000238.1:0-1901 GCA_045614005.1 Clostridia bacterium | reverse complement strand
GTCTCCCTTCATGGATTTCATCTCGCCTTTCATGTGGTCAATGTCTTGCTTTATTAACTGTTGGTTGGTGTTCAGTTTTTGGGTGACATCATCGCGGGTTGCTTTTGCCGACATTAAAATGCCTATAAGTGACACTACAATGCCGATAAGCGTTACGCCACCGCTAATGAGTCCTACAATCAGCGCGTCACTCATTCGCAATCCTTTCCATGTTTCGTATAAGCGTGCCTTCCAGGTTTGATGTTATCTCCCCCGGGAGGCTTGCTTATCAAGGAGGATGAACCGTCAAGTCTTATCCCCACGAATACATTATACTACACTTTTAGGTTTTTGTAAATACCTGTACAAAAAATATATTCACAATATTTAATACTTTTCTGTGGATTACTTTTTGTTAGGGTTATTATTGCCCTTTATCGGGTTATCGAGGTCATCAGCCTGTTTTCCTTTGCTGACTTTGTCAGAGGTCTTATCTGCAGGTGATTTTGTATCATCGCCATCTTCCTCATCAGTGTTACCACCAGCGGCGTTAGCCTGCATACCCTGTGCCATAGCGTTCTGCATCATAGCTTGTGTAGCTTCTTCCTCAATCTGCATCATAGCCGCACGAGCCTGATTTTCAGTTTCACCGAAATACCACATACGAGTTTCAAGCTTTGATGCAAGGCCGTTCTGCATAAGGGTTATACGCTTGGACAACTCGGACTCACTGTCTACAAGTATTGAGTCGTCCCATTCAAAAGATACCTCATACTCACCGGGAGGGGTTATCTCGTACAGAGTGCAGTAAACATCCATTACATACACGACATCCGTGAGGGCATCCTGCAATGCTGTCTGTATATCAGCGTTTGTGGCAAAGCTTCTCTGTTTGAGGATTTTCAACTCGGTAGCAGTCTTTGCTTCCTGTGTATTAACATCGGAAATTGTGCCTCTGCTCAAACCTATACTATCCTCAATTCTCATAAAGATAGTATTGAGTCCGTGTACGATGGACACATCTCTCAATGTGGGAGCAAATACATTGTAGGTATCTTCTGTATTAAGGTCTACCTTACGGAACAATCTCTGCTGTTTCTGAGGCAGAACTGTATAACCTTCGCCCTTGGGGTCGGTCATAAACTTCAAGGCATCTCTGTCAACATCTATTGCCATTTCGCCCGCTTCATATTCCCAAAGTAGTCTACTGTACTGCATATCGGCGTCCTTTATAAGCTGTGTTACTCTGCTATACCCAGACACGCCGAGAGGTGAGTACGGGTCTATTGTATTCGCCTCGGGCATACGGAAGTATGCGAATAACAATCTATCCACACCCTCTATAACAGTCTTCGGCTGCAAACTTGCCCATTCAGGCACTGCCTTAAGTGGTATTTGTTTGCCGAGATTTGATGCAGACTTTATGCTGTTAGAATTTGCGAGTGACATATCGGTGCTTTCAAACGCAAGGTTCTGTACTGTAACTGTACGACCTTCCAACTTGTGGTATTCAAGTCGAATAAACACACGCTCGTTTGCTTTATCCACTTTAGTCTGTATAAACGCAGCCTCAACTACCTTACCATTAGCATCGAACGAGAGAGGGAAAAATCTGTCGGCCTGTATAAAGTCAAATTCCATCTCTGCGTTCAGCAATGTGTTAGAATACTGTGCTGTATTAGACTGTGCCGGAGAGCTTTGGAGTGCGTCCGGAGCGTTGTTTGTAGTTTTAGCAGTGTTCTGTACGCTTGAATTTTTCTGTGCGTCCGGTGAAGTTTTTGCAGTGCTGTCCTCAGCGCCCTGCGAAGCACTTCCGAACTTAGGAGTATTGTCGTACATTACAACATACGGCTTGATTACAAGTCCGCCTTTCGCAATTCCATATTCCAACTGTCTGCGAACCTGTCTCTTTGCTTTCTTGT
>JAZLCB010000237.1:0-3733 GCA_045614005.1 Clostridia bacterium | reverse complement strand
GATGCCAACACACTCGGAAGCAGGCAGAGGGTTTTTATATTGCACATATAAAATCGTATGTCCTCATACGATATGAGCTTTGCTTTGCGATATATATCTGCGAGTTTTCGAGGGGTAACAGTTACCCACAGCTTCGGCTTTGCCCCTTCGGGGAAAACATGGTTTCGAGGCACATCGGCAGCTCTTGTAATCTGCCAGTACAAGAATGTTTCGCCATCGGTCTGTGTTGTATCTACCTTTGACACAAGGTCAATTAATAGCTCTTTGAGTTCATCGCGGGTAAAGGGTAAATCTATACACACCATAGAAGCAGAAGAAAAGAACCTTTCCACATGCTCGTCAAGGCAATATATAACTCCGTTTCTTGTAGCGGTAGCCTCGTATACGCCATCACCAAACCAACATACACGGTCTGTCATAGGCACCTTCATATTTTCGATTAAATCATATTTGCCGTCATAGTATCCAAGATTTTTCATAGTATTATACCTCTTTTCTATATACAGGTATGTTATCGGTTGTAACCTCAAACCACCCACTGTTTACTTTTTGTCCTGTCCAATAATCCACCCACTCACCCTTTGGCAGATAAACCATGCGAGTGTCACTTTTTGCAGTAAGCGGTGCTACTATCATGTCATCACAGAAAACATACTGGTCATCTATATTGTATGTGTTTTCATCATATGTATAATCTGCAACAAGCGGTCTTACGGGCGGTTTGCCTGTAAGCTTGTATTCATCAAAGACTTTCTTGAGAGTGGGAACGAGTTTTTGTCTTTCCTTTAGGAGGGCTCTGAGTTCATCCTCACAGTCGAGTTCCTTCCACGGAAAATCAGGGCAATACCACGCATTTATAAGGCATTGTACAGAAAATACCGTTGTCTGAAGTCTACGTATAAAGTCCTTTTTGCTTTCGGCATCTCTCACCTCGGGAGTCCACAAAAGTCCTGAAAAACCGCTGTTTACGGTTGCTCTAATAAAGTCGTTATGATTGTATAAGTCGCTGTAGAGTACAAAGGGATAGCTTGCTGCGAGTGCTCCTGCATTTCGCACTTCGGAAAGAGTCTTTTTGTCTCCGAGAGCCTTTAACATGGTCTGCATATAAAGTGTTCCAAACAGCTGATGATGCTGTTCCCCATCCATACCGCTCGGAAATTCAGTGCAATTAGGATAGCTCCAGTCATGCACAAAATCGCTGTTATCGCACTCATCGAGCTTAAAGCCGTCTATACCCATCTCCACAAGATAGTCGCGATGATGCTTTGCAAAAATTTCCTGCGCCTGCTCCATTGCAAAATCCGGTATGAGACCTTGCCATACCTCGTAGTCTCCGCTGTAATCGCGCATTGCATCGTATATGGGCGAGGTGGCGTTTACAAACGCGTGCTCCCACAGATTGATATGGAATCCATTCTTCAAGAGGTAGTCCACTACTTCGCGGTAATTGGGATAACGCTCCTTATCCCAAAGGTATGAGCAGGAATACGAAGAGGACTGCCAACCGGGTTCAAGACCTATGATGTCGCAAGGGATGTCATTATCGCGGAAGTTCTTGGCAAGTGCCATAACTTCGTTTCCCGTACTTTTGCAGTACGCTCTGTATATAACACCAAGTCCCCACTCGGGAACATCGCATCCGCCTCCTGAAAATCTGTTGTATTCCGACACGATATCCAGGATGGTTTCGCCCTCAAATATATAAACATCTATACCCTTGGCAGCGGGGATTTCCACACTCATTACTGTGGTTTCCTTAAGTCCGCACTTTTTGTACAAATCTGCCGCAGTTGTAATTATTGTATTGTTTTCTATCGGTTCTCTGTTTTTGTTTTTGCCATATCCGCAATGCACCTCTATGTATCGCGCTGTATCAAAATACATTCCGTAGCCCTTGGTAGTAACAAAAAACGGCACAGGAGCATGGGAATCACCTGTGTTTGCAACAGGGTCGGAATTGGAACGAAGCATGAGCTTATGGTTTTTGTGATTAAAGCCTTTCATCTGCAAGCCGAAGCCGTATACCTGTTCATCTTCACAAAGCGGAAACTCCAACACACATCCGCGCGAGGTGAGTTTAAACTCTATATTACTTAAATCATAATTAATTGCCCCTTCGCTGTAACAAAGATTTTTGCAAAACTTGGTGGGTACAATTTTTTCCGGAGTACCAAAGGTAATTTTTTTCATACTTTTGCCTCCAACTAATTTGAGATTAAGCAAAGTATAACACATATACAAAGCGTTTTCAATAGTTCAAAATAAAATCCTATTGTCGTTTGTACACTTGACATTATGCACAAAATATAGTATTGTTATAATGTGTAAGTATTTTCAAAAACACAATATATAGCGAATTTTGTAGAAACACAGAGGTGAATTTAATGGCAGATAAAAAGAAGTCATATGATAACGACAGTATATCTATGCTCAAAGGTGCAGACCGTGTACGACTCAAACCCGCGGTTATATTCGGCTCCGACTCACTTGAGGGCTGTCAGCACGCCATGTTTGAAATACTCTCCAACTCCATAGACGAAGCGAGAGAGGGATATGGTAACATAATAGAAGTTACTCGTTATCTGGACAAGTCCATAGAGGTTTCGGACTACGGAAGAGGTATACCCGTAGACTTTAATACTGTGGAAAACCGCTTTAACTGGGAACTTGTATTCTGCGAAATGTATGCCGGCGGTAAGTACAATACAAACGACGGCGAAAACTACGAATACAGCCTTGGTCTTAACGGTCTTGGTGCTTGTGCTACACAGTACGCCTCCGAATACATGGATGTTACCGTACTTAGAGACGGTTTTAAATACACCCTGCACTTTGAACGCGGTGAAAATGTGGGCGGACTTACAAAAGAACCGTTCCGTCACCGTCATACAGGTACTACAACAAGATGGCGTCCCGACCTTGAAGTTTTTACCGATATAGACATACCCTCGGAATATTATGAGGAGGTACTCAAAAAGCAGGCTATTGTAAACAAAGGTCTTTGCTTTAAATACAAAAACGAAATTTCAAGAGGTCAGTTTGAAGAAAAGGAATTTCTCTACGAAGACGGTATAGTAGACTATGCCAAGGAAATCGCAGGGGAAGATGCCTTAACAGACATCCGCTACATAGAATGTGAAAGACGCGGACGCGACCGTGAGGACAAGCCCGAATACAAGGTTAAGCTCTCTGTGGCATTTGCCTTTTCCAACAAAGCTACAATGCTTGAGTATTACCACAACTCCAGCTTCCTTGAGCATGGCGGTTCGCCCGATAAGGCTGTAGTAAATGCCTTTACATACTCTATAGATCAGTATCTTAAAAATAATAATAAATACAACAAAACCGAAAGCAAGATAAACTTTGGCGATGTGCGCGACTGCCTCATACTGGTATCTAACACGTTCTCCACGGTAACAAGCTACGAAAACCAGACTAAAAAAGCAATAAACAACAAATTCATAGCTGATGCCATGATAGAGTGGCTTCGCCATGAGCTTGAAGTTTACTTTATAGAAAACAAGGCAGAAGCAGAGAAGATTGCCGCACAGGTACTTATAAACAAGCGAAGCCGTGAACACGCGGAAAAGGCAAGAATAAATATTGCAAAGAAACTCTCCTCCAACCTTGATATAAACAACAGAGTAGAAAAATTCGTAGACTGCCGTACCAAGGATGTATCCCGACGCGAAGTATACATAGTAGAGGGTGACTCGGCATTAGGTTCGTGTAA
>JAZLCB010000236.1:0-1618 GCA_045614005.1 Clostridia bacterium | reverse complement strand
CGATGATATCGACGTATTCACATATCTTATCTGGGAAAACCTCAATGAACAGAATAAGATTTCTCTCTATGTTCGTTATATTGACCTTGAAACAGGTAAGTATGACTGCAGAATGATTAACAAGAACAAATAAGGAGAATTAACAATGAAAGAATTTGAACTCAAATACGGTTGTAACCCCAATCAGAAGCCTTCAAAAATTTATATGGCTGACGGCACAGAACTTCCCATTGAAATTCTCTGCGGCAGACCCGGATTCATCAACTTCCTTGATGCATTCAACAGCTGGCAGCTTGTTAAGGAAATCAAAGAAGCACTCGGTATGTGTGCTGCAACTTCCTTTAAGCATGTAAGCCCCACATCTGCTGCAGTAGGCATCAAGATGGACGAAAAGCTCAAGAAGGCGTGCTTTGTTGACGATATGCCCGGCATAGACGAATCCCCCTTAGCTACTGCATATGCAAGAGCAAGAGGAACAGACAGAATGTCTTCTTTCGGCGATTGGATTGCACTCTCCGATAAGTGCGATGTCATGACAGCTAAGCTCATCGCTCGTGAAGTTTCCGACGGTGTTATAGCTCCCGATTACGAGCCCGAAGCACTCGAAATATTAAAGAACAAGAAAAAGGGTGCTTACAATGTTGTTAAGATTGACCCTAACTATGTTCCCGAAGAAATAGAGCACAAGGATGTATTCGGCATCACATTTGAACAGGGCAGAAACAACTATAAGATAGACGAATCTATCCTTACAAACCTTGTTACAGACAACAAAGAATTCCCCGAAGATGCAAAGAGAGACCTTATAATAGCTCTCATCACATTAAAGTACACACAGTCCAACTCCGTATGCTATGCAAAGGATGGACAGGCTATAGGTGTAGGTGCAGGTCAGCAGTCCAGAATTCACTGTACAAGACTTGCAGGCGGTAAGGCAGACAACTGGCACCTCCGTCAGAGCGACAAGGTTCTCAACCTTCCTTTCCTCGATACAGTTAAGAGACCCGACAGAGATAATGCAATAGATGTATATATATCCGATGATAGCGAGGATCTTCTTGCAGAGGGTGAATGGCAGAAAATCTTCAAGACCAAGCCCGAAGTATTTACAAAGGAAGAAAAGAGAGCATATCTCGATACAATAAAGGGTGTAGCACTCGGTTCGGATGCATTCTTCCCCTTTGGTGACAATATCATAAGAGCTGCTAAGAGCGGTGTAAGCTATGTAGTTCAGCCCGGCGGTTCAATCCGTGATGATAATGTTATAGAAGAATGTAACAAGAGAGGCATAGCAATGGCTATGACCGGAATGAGACTTTTCCACCACTAAAATCAAAATTTTACAATGTGAGGTAGCATATGAATATTATGGTTGTAGGCGGTGGCGGCAGAGAGCACGCCATCATAAAGAAAATCAAAGAAAATCCTAAGGTAGAAACTATCTATGCACTTCCCGGTAACGGCGGTATCGCAATGGATGCAACATGTGTGGATATCGGTGCTAAGGATATAGATGCAATAGTAGAATTCGCTAAGGCAAACAGCATTGATTTTGCTGTTGTTGCTCCCGATGATCCGCTTGTATTAGGTGCTGTAGATGCATTAAATGCAGTAGGTA
>JAZLCB010000235.1:0-2129 GCA_045614005.1 Clostridia bacterium | reverse complement strand
AGGCAAACATCATTCAAAAAAGTCACCTTTGTCTTGGTAGACAAAAGTGACTTTTTTGTTGGCGGAGAAGGAGAGATTTGAATCACCCCCTTAAAACTTTTAATCATTATATAATATTCAGATAAAAAGTTCCATAGTTTTCAAAGAAAGTTTTAATGATGCATCGCCAATGGCGATATGATGCATTTGCTTCGCAAATATGATGCTCTTCGTTTCACTCGCAATGATGTGATGTTTGCCAAATCACTAGGCGAAGCCGTCATCATTTCCGAAGGAAACATCATTAGCGTAAGCGTCATCATTTGCCGTTAGGCAAACATCATTCAAAAAAGTCACCTTTGTCTTGGTAGACAAAAGTGACTTTTTTGTTGGCGGAGAAGGAGAGATTTGAACTCTCGCGCCGGTTGCCCGACCTACACCCTTAGCAGGGGCGCCTCTTCGGCCTCTTGAGTACTTCTCCGTATGTGTTACTGCCCGCCGAATTGGACAGTAAACCTCAATCAGTATGGAATTTTAAAAAGGTGGCGGAGAGGCAGAGATTCGAACTCTGGGTGCTTTCGCATCACTAGTTTTCAAGACTAGCTCCTTAAACCACTCGGACACCTCTCCGTGTGACTTAGATAGTTTAACACAAATACAATGCAATGTCAACTGTTTTTCGATTTATTTTAAAAAATTACGAATAAGGCAAATCATGCTTGATGCTCTTGCGGTACATCCGGGAGACCATACCCTACAACATTTGACGAAATGTTAAATACATCGTAGGGGCGATTCATGAATGCCCCCTACATTGTGCAAACCCAACAATAAGAGCTAAAAAAAGATGCAGAGTGTTCTAAGGAACACTCTGCAATATCTCTTATTTAAGTTCATCGCAGGTTATGAATCTATATCCGGCATCGTGGAGTACCTTACTCATAACATAAACCTTTTCGGGGGTATCGGGCTGATATGCAAGGTAATCTGCATAGTAGTACTGCTCATGTGTAGCAACACCGATGTACTCAAGATCTCTTGCAATAAGCTCTTTTAACTTTGCTTCGATTTCTTCAAGAGAGTAGAGGTTGAGGCAAGGGCCGCCACCGAGCTGTCTGTAGCCTAAGTTTAATTCCTTATCCTTGATGGATGTGTTCTTCCATCTGCAGGGCTCAAACTCTTCATCGGATACATGGTTGTAACCGCAGATAGAAGCACGGATTCTTGCATCGTTTGTCTGTCTTGTAAAGAGCATTGTTTCGGGCTGTCTGTTCTGCTTGAGTCTTGCTGCGTGACCATAAGGAAGCTTGCTTTCGTCACCGTCGAACTCCCACTTGTCGCCAACGGAGGGGCTTACAAGTCTTATACCGCAATCAACAAGTGCCTTGCAGGCATCCTTACTTAAGGGGAGCCAATGTGTGCAGAGAACATCTGCATACATGCCGGGGCCTGCGAATCTTTCTACTTCTTTTTCTATTGTCTTGAAGTTGTCATATACATCCTGATATGTAGCATTTACATAGGGATAATCGGGGAATTCCTGCTTTGCATGGAATGCAAGGCGGAGCCAATCCTTGTTTGCCTGAAATTCGTCCTTGTAGGTATCGGGCATTTCGGAAAGGGTGAATTCATCGTTTCCGTAGAAGAAGTCTGTTCTGTAGAAGAGGTTGAGCTGAACGGTAAGACCATTATCGTCGTGTGCTCTCTTTAACATCTTCATATAGTCGTTGTCAAAGATTGATGCAGGCTTCTGTCTTGCGATGTCTCTGAATACCCAGATAACATCATCAATAAAAAAGTAACTTAATTTTTCCATTTTTTCGTCATCTCCTTGAAATTTAAAGACGTACTTTTGCATTTCCGTCATTAGTATACTCTATTCTTTCGCCGCTGTCAACAAGGCTGTCCATAAAATCAAGATAAGCCTGTTTTGTAGCGAAAAGAGGCTTGTATTCTGTCACAATCTTCCTTGCTCTCTCGGCTCCGTTGCCAAGAAGCAAAAGAAGCATTGCCATCTGCATTTTTGCACTTCCTACACAAGCGTCTACGGGGTTTGTGATGTAGTAGTCGCTGCCGTGGCTTGTGCCCGACATACCGCCTGCATAGGGATGCACTACAGGCATTACACAGCAGAGGTCACCCATATCGGT
>JAZLCB010000234.1:0-3464 GCA_045614005.1 Clostridia bacterium | reverse complement strand
CACGCATACTTGTCTGCTTGTTGTTGTTTGCAAAGCTGCTCTCATGCTTTTCGCCGCCTGATGCATTAACTTCAACGTTAACGTCTGCAATATCTGCCGCACTTACGTTAACGGTTGCGTTTGTTGTGATGTCAAATTCGCTCTTCATTGAATTTGATTCGTCTGTTCCTTCATATGATGTATACGCTTCACCACCGGCATCATACTGGGTTACAATATGTGTTCCGTAGGTTTTAAACAATGTTTCAGGTTTCATATGAACAAGGTCATAGGCAAATGTGGGGTTGATTGAGAGGTAATTTCCCTCATCATCCTTTGCCCATGGTTCACTCATTCCCATATTAAGTGAATACTTATATGCCTTGGCAAGAATTTCAAGAATAAGTCTTGATGTATTCACTGTACCGGAAGATTCCCATTCACCTTTGAAGCCGAATTTAGCTTTAACTTCTGCCTTCGCAATGAGTCCTTCCTTTGTTACGCCAACTTCTGTTGAAATGTCGGTATGTGTGTTGTCAAGATATGATGACATACTTGTGATATATGTCATATTGGATTCAACATTACCGATTCTTACTTTTGTGGGATTAAGGGAGTCTACATTATCGAACAAGATTGCAGACTTTAAGTTCGCTGACTCAAAAGTCTTACATTCGAGCAGATTAAAGCCCTTACCCAGCTCTACGCTTGCAGGAATGTCTTCGTCTGTTATGGCAAATGACACTATCGGAGAAATAGTCATAGTAGCCATTACAGATACTAACATTGCTAGTGCAAGAATAGTCGAACAAATTCTTTTTGAAAGTTTTGCTCTCATACTTTCGCTTCCTTTCTTATATTTATATATGTTAAATCATTTTACTGATTTAAAAGCAAATTTTCGCATCTTTGGAATATTGCCGCCATCTGTGCTCTTGTTGCGGACGCCTTGGGGGCAAGTGTTGTCTGGCTTGTGCCCGATATAATGCCCTTGGAACATGCATACAGGAAAGCATCTTTAGCATAGGATGATATATTTTCGTAGTCTTGATACGAAGTAATATCCGCGTTTTCAGCTACCGATATATCAAGTCCTTTAAACTTCATATAACGCTGGATTATTGTTGCCATCTGCTCGCGGGTAATGGTGTTATCGGGTGCAAATGCTGTTTCCGATACGCCGTTTACTATACCGTTTTGAACAGCCCAACCAACTGCGTTTTCGTAATATGTACCCTGAGCTACATCTGCAAAATCAGCCTTATCGGCAGAAGGCTCATTTTCGAGTCTGTAGAGCACGGTTACAAACATTGCTCTTGTTACTGTGCCGTTGGGTGCAAATTTATCTTCTGTAATACCGTTCATAAGTTTTCTGGTATTTATGTATTTTACATATTCATAATACCAATCATCGGTCTTTACATCGTCAAAGGGATTAACCCACTCTTCCTTTACAGGTTCATCTTCTTTTGGCGCTGTAACCTTTTCTTCCTCGATGGGTTCTTTTTCTACCGGTTTTTCTTCGGGTTCTTTATCTTCTTTGCCCAAAGAAGTGCCTCCGCCCGTTGCACCTGAACTTGCTATTTTGTTAAAGCTTACTTCAATAGTGCTGTCCGCATTTACGGATTCGTAGGTATATTCGAGAGGAGCACCAACGCTTTTACCGTCTACCACTACATCTTTTACTTCATAACCCGAATCGGGAGTGAATATAAAGAGTACCTGCTTGCCCTCTGTGGCTTTAACTTCGCCCGAGGGGCTTATCTTTCCGTTTTTGCCTGCTTTGGCATTAATGGTGTACTCAATTTCCTCGTAAACGGAGCTGTCGCCCTCTGCTATGTCTACTTTAATTACTGCACTTTCGAATGGTACAAACTCGCCATCTTTGGTATAAGCCTCTAAGTGGTTTACCTTGATTTCGGTTTTGCCTGCCTTTAAAGCCTTGAAAGTAAATGTACCCAGAGTACCCTCTGCCAATGTGTTTTTGCTTGCTAAAGCATCCATCCAGAAAAGCCTCATTGGAGATTCATCTGTTTTGGCTGTAAGAGTTCCTCCTATAAGCTTTGCATCATCGTAGCGCAAAATCTCAAGAAACTCCGCGTCAAACTCAACCTCACAAAGCATTGCAATAATACCCACTGAGTCTGTTGCCTTAAGCTCGATTTCTAAATTGTCGCCTAAAGTAGTTTCGTACTGAGCCGATACAAATGCACTCTCACCATCTGCATGAGCTACCGAAAAGAGTGATATGAGCATACACAGTAGTAGCCCCACAGATAAAATTCTTTTTTTCACTTTAATACCACCTCTTACTTTGATATTATTTTCTGTTATCCTCATTGTGACATACACTATAGAGCTTCTCCTCGGCAGGTTTATCTGCCATTTCGAGCATATATTCAGGCTTTCTGAAGTCTGAATACTCACAGAAGAAGCAATCGTGATCGCAATTTGAATAGCAAGGTATTGAACTTTTTTTCCACAATGGACATTTGTGCAGTTCGGACACAATAAGATATCCATCGCTTGTATATTTTAATTCGTTCACCTCTATACCTCCCCTATTCTCACAATCGTACATTATATATTTTAACAAATCAAAACAAGAAATGTTGTTTTTGGCACAAATCGCAGATTTTTGGCACGGATTGCATAACTTTGAGTTTAAACAATTTATTAAAACAGAAAACTCCCCCGAAGGAGAGTTTTTGTTTTAATAATTAAGACAAACTTTGGAAACGAATGTTCCGTCGTGGGCTGTAAAGTCATACATACCCTCGTACCTTTCCGTGGTTGTTATGACAGAACTTATTCCTATACCGTAGTCCGACTCATCAAATTTCAAATTGGGTTTGCACGAGTTTTCTATTTTTACAAGCAGGCGTGTCTCTTTTTCTCTTATATCAACATCTATAATTTTTTCTTTTGTCTTGAGCTTCTTTGAGGCATTGATTGCATTTTCAAAAAGATTTGCAATTACTATAACCAAATCCTTGGGAGACACTGCTATATCATACCCTGCACGAGCTGAGATTTTTACTTTAATACCCGCATCTTTTGCTTTCTTTTCATACACGGAAAGAACTGTATTTATCGTTGGATTTTTGCAATAGTTTATTTCGCCCAGGCTATCGGAGTCATCGTCTACAAGAGTTTTTAAGTAGTCCTTTACATTTTCGATATCGTTTTTGTTTGCAAGTTCTAAGAGCACAAGGTTATGATGTCTTCTGTCGTGTCTTGCTATACGGTCTGCATTCATCTGCATATTCTCTTTTTCTATCTGCAAAAGAAGAAGCTCGTTTTGCTGCTGGGTTTCTCGTTTCATCGCAACTTCTTTCATATTTTTAATATTGGAAAATATGACAGGATATACCGCAAAGATTGAAATGCTGAGGAAAAGAAGCGATATAAATCCGGGTTCATAAATGCTTGCAATTTTAACGGGAAATACCGATAGTGCAACTAATGTAATTACAAATATGACA
>JAZLCB010000233.1:0-2859 GCA_045614005.1 Clostridia bacterium | reverse complement strand
ATCTGCACAGATCATTTCACGGAAAGCAGCGATTCTTTCAGCTTCGAAGAACATGTGCTCTGTACGGCAAAGACCGATACCTTCTGCACCGAGTTCTCTAGCTTTCTTAGCATCTGCAGGAGTATCTGCATTTGTACGAACCTTAAGAGTTCTGTACTTGTCTGCCCATTCCATGATTCTGCCGAATTCGCCTGCGATTTCAGCATCAACTGTGGGGATGATGCCATCATATATGTTACCGGTAGAACCGTCGATGGAGATGTAGTCACCTTCAACGTATGTCTTACCAGCTAATGTAAACTTCTTGTTTTCTTCGTCCATTACGATTTCGCCGCAACCGGATACACAGCATGTACCCATACCACGAGCAACAACGGCAGCATGGCTTGTCATACCACCACGAACTGTGAGGATACCCTGAGAAGCCTTCATACCTGTGATATCTTCGGGAGAAGTTTCAAGACGAACGAGAACTACCTTTTCGCCTCTTGCATTCCAAGCTTCTGCATCTTCTGCAGTAAATACTACCTTACCGCAAGCAGCACCGGGGGATGCACCAAGACCTCTGCCTGCAGGTGTAGCAGCCTTAAGAGCCTTTGCATCAAACTGGGGATGGAGAAGTGTATCGAGGTTTCTGGGATCGATCATAGCAACAGCTTTCTTTTCATCGATCATACCTTCGTCAACTAAGTCACAAGCGATCTTAAGAGCAGCCTTAGCTGTTCTCTTACCGTTTCTTGTCTGGAGCATATAGAGCTTTCTGTCTTCGATAGTGAACTCCATATCCTGCATGTCTCTATAGTGATCTTCAAGGATTGCACAAACCTTGTTGAACTCTTCGAATGCTTCGGGGAACTTTTCAGCCATCTGAGCGATAGGCATAGGTGTACGAACACCTGCAACAACGTCTTCACCCTGAGCGTTTACAAGGAATTCACCCATGAGACCGGGTTCACCTGTAGCAGGGTCACGAGTAAATGCAACACCTGTACCGCAGTTGTCACCCATGTTACCGAATGCCATCATCTGTACGTTAACGGCAGTACCCCAAGAATAAGGGATATCGTTGTCACGACGGTAAACATTTGCTCTGGGGTTGTCCCATGAACGGAATACGGCTTCTACTGCACCCATGAGCTGTTCCTTAGGATCAGAGGGGAAGTCCTTACCGATCTTGTTCTTATATTCATTCTTGAACTGGCCTGCAAGAACCTTTAAGTCTTCTGCAGTAAGTTCGATATCCTGAGTTACACCCTTTTCTTCCTTCATTTCGTCGATAAGCTGTTCAAAGTACTTCTTACCAACTTCCATAACAACGTCGGAGTACATCTGGATAAATCTTCTATAGCAGTCCCAAGCCCATCTGGGGTTGCCGGACTTTGCAGACATGGTCTCTACAACTTCTTCGTTAAGACCAAGGTTAAGAATGGTATCCATCATACCGGGCATGGATGCACGAGCACCGGAACGAACGGAAACGAGAAGGGGATTTTCCTTATCGCCGAACTTCTTGCCGGTAACGCCTTCCATCTTAACGATGTATTCCATGATCTGAGCCTGGATTTCATCGTTGATCTTGCGGCCGTCTTCGTAGTACTGTGTACAAGCCTCTGTTGTAATGGTAAAGCCCTGGGGAACAGGAAGACCGAGTTTGGTCATTTCTGCAAGGTTAGCACCCTTACCACCCAAGGTGTTTCTCATTGTGGCATCGCCTTCTGAGAAAAGGTAAACAAACTTATTTGCCATTTCATATACCTCCAAATTAGAATATACTTAATTTTATCACACCGTTTATTGTATAACAAAACGGAGTAAATTTCCAGTATTTTTTATTAGTTTAGTGATTTTTTGCTATTTTCGTATATTTTGCACCACTAAAATAGGCATTTTGAACAAAAACTTATCATTATTTTTGTCCGAATACCGTATTTTTAAGATATGTAAGACTTGCAGGGAAGATTTCCAAGGAATTTATCATGTATTTTTCCGCTATTTGCGATATGGTTTCCACATCGCCCTCAGCACCGCCGTATGCAAACACACTCTTGTAGTCTGCATTTAAAATAAACGAAAGCTGACTTAGGATTTTGTCATTTATTTTGTACAGGTCACCATTTGAACGCTCGTGACAATTCTTGCACACTACAACTCCCGACGCGGTATCAAAATACTCTATTTCCTTTTTTGCACCGCAAAAGGCGCATGCAGTTACATCGGGCATGAACCCTGCAAAGCATACTGTTTTAAGCTCGAATACGGATTTAAGCCTTGTAAGATACCCTGTGATATCGCCGTTTTTACACTTACTCATTGCTTTTGAGGTAAGATAGAGAGTATTTAATACAAAGCTGAAATAATCATCCTCCAAAAGAAGCTCTTCGGGAAACGACTTTACCACATCGGTAAAGTATGTTGCAAAGGCAGTCTGCTCAACCGAATTTCTTATATCATAGAAATTGTTTATTACAGATGCCGAGGATATATAGTAAAGCCCCGTTTTCTTGTTTAATACCATATCGCTGTAGCAAAAGGGCTGAAGCGCGGCAAAATCCTTGTGCTTATGTGAACGCACTCCCTTGGATATAGCCGTAATCTTACCCGCATCACGCGTTTGTATGGTAAAAAGCCTGTCATTATCATTTAAATTTACTGCGGTCAATATCAGACCCGCTGTTTTCATTTCTTGCATTTTTTCGCCTCTGTTCTTCCATTACTCTGTATAGAAGATAAAGTTCCACAGTTCCGTAATCTTCAAACATATTCCACCATGGTGAGTTAATCATACATAAAACCCCTTTTATAAGTGATGGTATTAGTTTGTCGCATATGGAAAAAGGTATGTGTGGAAGTTTAATCCTC
>JAZLCB010000232.1:0-1549 GCA_045614005.1 Clostridia bacterium | reverse complement strand
GTCTATGCCGTCTAATGTACGGCATGTAAAGGGCTTATCAAATCTCTTGATTCTTATGCTTTCTACCTTGCGGGAGTCAAAAGCGTGCATAGGCTGACCCATTTCGAGCATGAGGTAGTTTGTAAGGTCGGCAAGAAGGTTGATTCCTCTCATACCGCAGTAGAAAAGACGGATTCTCATGTTTACAGGGCTTACTGTCTTTGTGATGTTATCCACCTGCAGGCAGGAGTATCTGTGACAGAGAGCGTCTTCAATCTTCATGTCTATCTTAGGAAGATTTTCGTATGCCTTAAGGTCCACGCATTCGAGTGGCTTAAGAGGTCTCTTTGCAAGTGTAGCAAATTCTCTTGCTATACCGTAGTGACCCCAGAGGTCGGGGCGGTTTGTAAGAGACTTGTTGTCTACTTCAAAGATGATATCGTCTATTTCGTATACATCTTTTATGTCTGTGCCAAGCTTAACATCTTCGGTTATTTCCATAATACCCGAGTTATCGTCGCTTATGCCGATTTCCTTTTCGGAGCAGCACATACCAAAGGACTCGTAACCTGCAACGGGACGGGGCGAAATGGTTATCTCGCCAATCTTTGCGCCTACCTTTGCAAAAGCGGTTCTAAGACCTACTCTTACATTGGGTGCACCGCAAACTACATCTGTGAGCTTGCCGTCGCCTGCATCTACCTTAAGGAGGTGGAGCTTCTTTGAGTCGGGGTGGTCTTCTATAGATTTAATCTCTGCTACCACTATGCCCGATATGTCGCTTCCTTTGTAGAAAATTTCGTTTTCCACTTCGGCAGCCGAAAGAGAAAACTGGCTTATAAGTTTGGTTTTGTCAAGACCCGAAAGGTCCACAAAATCCGAAATCCAATTCATAGATAAAAACATGGTGATTGCTCCTCCTTTCCTTACTCGTCATCTGTAAACTGCGAAAGAACCTTTAAGCTTCCGCTGTTTAAGTCGCGTATATCTTTGATGCCGTATTTCATCATTGCAAGTCTTGTAAGACCAAGACCAAATGCAAAGCCTGTGTATTCTTCAGGATCTATACCGCCTGCCTTGAGCACTTCGGGGTGAATCATACCGCAGGGGCAAAGCTCGAGCCAACCGCTGTGCTTACAGGAGGGACAGCCTTCGCCATCGCAGATAAGACAGCTTATATCAAGCTCAAATCCGGGTTCAACGAAGGGGAAGAATCCGGGGCGAAGTCTTACCTTTATGTCCTTTTTGAACACTTCGGAAAGCATTGTCTTCATAAAGTATATAAGGTTGGATATGGATATATCCTTGTCTACCATTACGCCTTCCATCTGGAAGAATGTGTTTTCCTGGCAGGCATCGGTAGATTCGTTTCTGAAGCATCTGCCGGGGAATATAGCCTTAATCGGAACACCGTCATTTATAAGGGCATCCTTGTACTTCTTGTAAATAGCATTCTGTGCCGCGGATGTCTGTGTTTTGAGAAGCTGACCGTTTGAGAGATAGTAAGTATCCTGCATATCGCGTGCGGGATGGTTCTTCGGAATGTTGAGCGACTCGAAGCACTCGTAAT
>JAZLCB010000231.1:0-1535 GCA_045614005.1 Clostridia bacterium | reverse complement strand
CTCGGTAGTTCTGGCGATGTCAGCGAGGCAGTCTTCTCATGTAAAAAAGAGGTTGCGGACACGGCATATGTTTTTCAGTTCAATAAAAGCGTCGATGAAGCAATAACCAAAGTCGATTACGATGCTCAGACAGACGAAACGACATATCTGGTAAAGATTCCGGCACAAGGAACGGCAACGCTTGACCTCGGAACCTATTACTATGATTTGCAACTCACATACAATTACACAATTATAACAATACTCAAAGGCAAATTCGTTGTAACCTTTGACGTAACTAGAAACAATTAAGGAGGATGCTTATGGCTAATGTACCTTTTATTATGCACAATATGCAATCAATACCAGCGCTTGTAAAAGTTGTTCTGGTTAAGGGATCAAAGGGTGATGCAGGTAGAGGCATTTCTTCCTTTACCAAAATCAGCACAAGTGGCCTCGTGGACACTTGGAGAATGACATACACGGACGGAACATATACAGACGTCCCTGTAACTAATGGTAGATCGGTCGTTTCGATTACTAAAACCGGGACTTCCGGAAACGTAGATACTTACACGATCTCCTATAATGATAATACGACTTCGACCTTCACTGTGACAAATGGGTCTGTCACATCTGTTGCTGGAAAGACCGGAGACGTTACACTTGATGCAACCGATGTTGCATACGACGAAGACAAAACCGTCGATGACGAAATCAAAGACATAATAAGCGGCGAAGAAAAAGTAGGTAAATCAAGAGTTACCGAAGGTATCGAAAGTAACCGCGTTATCGAAGATGCAGATGTTTCTTGCCCACCGATTACATTTGGTACCACTGGCGGCGACGCTGAAATCCAGACAGGCAATAATAGATTTAAGTTTTTATTTGGTAAGTCTAAGAAGTGGAATCAGTTGATAGAAAATGGAAATTTTGAAACAGTCAATAACTGGGAGGCTAGAAGATGTGCTCTTTCTGTTTCAAACAACATGGGGGTATTAACTTGTAATGATGTTTCTTCTAGTGCTTCGTTTAATATAATTCAACACAATTCAGGTGTTTCAACACATACTTTTTTAGTTTCTTGTTGGGTAAAGTGTGAAACGACAAACGCTCCGACGAGTATGGGTCTTTATACTTCTAGCAGTTATTGGCCAACAAAAGTTGGAGACTATATGATTTCAAATCCTGTTCAGAATACTTGGTATCATGTATGGCTTATTGGTCAAATACCGAGTGGTGCTAACAACGCATATGCTATACCCGTATTAAACTATTCTTCGACAAGTACAATGACTTTAGGGGATAAGATGTATGTTAAAAATGTCAATATGTTTGATCTTACAGACATATACGGGGCAGGTAACGAGCCAGAAACATATGAGGAGTTTGAGAATGACTATCCACTTGATTACTACGATTACAATCAAAGTACCATTTTATCTGCAAAATCTTCTGCTTTGAAGAGTGTTAGATTTAACCAGTGGGATGAACAATGGGAGCTTGGAACATATAATACTAGCACAGGTGAAAAGGTTTCTGGATCGTCAAATATA
>JAZLCB010000230.1:0-8851 GCA_045614005.1 Clostridia bacterium | reverse complement strand
AACCCAAGGATAAAACAAGCTGTAGACTTTATAACAAGCGATGCCATGCTAACACACGGCGACAAAACTTCGCTATGCAGAATACAAAACGAGCTTCTTAACAAAGACTGGTTTATGACCTTTCCCGATTTTGACAGCTATACCGCTACCCGCGATCGCATATACCGCGACTACGAAAACAGAACCGAGTGGGCAAAAAAGATGCTTGTAAATATAAGTAAGTCGGGCTTCTTCTCTTCGGACAGAACAATAGCACAATACAACAGCGATATATGGCATTTATGAAAGGAGAAAAATAAATGAATTCCCTTACAAAAAGAAGCACCGCCTTTGACTTTTTGCAAAAGCTCGGCAAGGTGCTTATGGTGGTAATAGCGGTTATGCCTGCGGCAGGTATAATGATAAGTATAGGCAAGCTTATCGGCATGGCAAATACCGATATAACCCTTATAAAGCGTATTGCGGTAATCTTTGAAGATATCGGTTGGGCAATAATAGGAAACCTTAATGTCCTCTTTGCCGTTGCAATAGGCGGTTCGTGGGCAAAGGAGCGTTCGGGAGGAGCGTTTGCAGGTCTTACCGCGTTTATCCTTATAAGTAAACTTACAGGAAGTATATTCGGCGTAACAAGCGACATGCTTGCAAATCCCGAAGCCACGGTAAAAACCCTGTTCGGTCAGACCGTAGAGGTAAACGGTTACTTTACCTCGGTATTGGGTTCGCCTGCACTCAATATGGGCGTATTTTCGGGTATTATTGCAGGTTTTGTAGGAGGAAGTGTATACAACCGATTCTACAACTTCCGAGGGCTACCCGCTGCACTGTCATTCTTTAACGGCAAAAGATTTGTACCGCTTGTAGTTATACTGTGGTCGGCAATAGTTGCACTTGTGCTCTCGGTAATATGGCCCTTTGTACAGCTTGGTATAAACTCCTTTGGTATATGGATAGCAAACTCGCAGAGCACATCTCCCCTGCTTGCTCCTTTTGTATACGGTACGCTCGAAAGACTTCTTCTGCCCTTTGGACTTCATCATATGCTTACAATACCCATGAACTACACCTCGTTTGGCGGTAGCTATACCATACAGACAGGACTCGAAGCAGGAACTGTTGTCTTTGGTCAGGACCCGTTGTGGCTGGCATGGATATCCGACCTTATAAACTTCAAAAATGCAGGTAATACTGCATCGTACAGCGCACTACTAAACGGTGTTACCCCCGCAAGATTCAAGGTAGGTCAGATGATAGGCTCTACGGGACTTCTTTTGGGTGTGGCGCTTGCGATGTACAAACGAGTGGATAAGGACAAGCGTACAAGATACCGTTCCATGTTTATATCCACCGCGCTTGCAGTATTTCTTACAGGTGTAACAGAGCCTATTGAATTTATGTTTATGTTCTGTGCCATTCCGCTTTATATAGTGTATGCCGTAATTCAGGGGCTCGCATTTGCTTCGGCAGATATTGTTAATATGCGGCTTCATTCCTTTGGCAATCTGGAGCTTGCAACCCGAATACCCATGTCGGTAAAGGCAGGACTTACGGGGGATATTATAAATTTTCTTATTGTTTCGGCAATTTTCTTCTTCATCGGTTATCTCATAAGCTACTATATGATAGGCAAATTCCACTATGCTACTCCGGGAAGATTGGGTAATTACAACGATACCCGCGATGACGATACGCCTGAAATAAAAGAGAATACAAAAACCGAGGATTCACAAGCAGAGAGAATAATATCCCTACTCGGAGGTCGTGATAATATAGTGCTTGTAGATGCCTGTATGACAAGACTTAGAGTAACCGTAAAAGACGAAACAAAGGTAGCCCAAACCGAAGAATGGAAAAAAGAGGGTGCGCTCGGACTCATAAAAAAAGGTACGGGAATACAGGCGGTATACGGGCCGAAAGCAGACGTGCTGAAATCCGATATAAATGATATCCTATGAAAATACTAAGTATTAACACACATTCTATCATAGAAGAAAATTATGAGGATAAATGCCGTATATTTACAGATGGAATTGCATCTCTTATGCCCGATGTGATAGCCATGCAGGAAGTAAATCAAAGTATTGAAAAAGAGGCAATCGAAAATACAGAAAGTATTTTTGCTGTAGGCAGTATTCCGCTTAAAGAAGATAACCACGCAGTAAAAATAGCCCATATGTTATCTAATATGGGCATAGCATACCACCTTGCATGGGCAGGCATCAAAAAAGGCTACGGCAGGTATGACGAGGGTATTGCAATTTTGTCACGGCATCCTATAGAAAATGTCCTTTGCTTTAATGTATCGGAAGTGGCAGACTACGAAAACTGGAAAACTCGCAAGGTGCTTATTGCACGCACCTGCAATATAAATATATGCTCTGCTCACCTTGGATGGTGGGGCGACAGCGAAGAGCCTTTTGACAAACAGTTTTTAAAGCTGAGTACAGAGCTTGAAAAGAGAAATTGCCATGTGCTTGCAGGTGATTTCAACTGTCCCGACAGTATACGCAGCGAGGGCTACGACCTTGTACTATCCAAAGGATGGCACGATGCATATACCCTTGCACAGACTAAAGAAGGGCATCACACGGTATCAGGTCCTATAGCAGGCTGGGACAAAAACGAAAAACTAAGAATAGATTATATTTTTTTAAGGTCGGATATTTGCGTAAAGAGCCACGCTACGGTGTTTGACGGAATACGATACGGCATAGTGTCCGACCATTTTGGTATAATGGCAGATACAGAAAGGATTGTAAAATGAGAAAAGCAGGTATTCTTTTACCAATAACAAGCCTCCCCTCCGACTACGGAATAGGGTGTTTTTCCAAAGAGGCATATGAATTTGCAGATTTCCTCTCGGAAAGCGGACAAACTCTGTGGCAGATACTTCCTCTCGGTCACACAGGCTACGGCGATTCACCGTATCAGGCGTTTTCGGCATTTGCAGGAAATCCGTATATGATAGATTTATGCACGCTTAAAGATGAAGGCCTTCTTACCGATGAAGAATTAAAAAGTGCTCCCCAAAAGGAGAACACAGGCAAAGTAAACTACAGCGAGCAATACGAAAAGAGATATCCGCTTCTTAGAAAAGCATACGAGCGAAGCAACTTCAAAGAGAATGAAAACTATAAGAGATTTTACCGCGAAAATGAATATTGGCTTAGTGACTACAGCCTTTTCATGGCGATAAAGCAGAATTTCGGCGGACGGATGTGGCTAGAATGGCCCGACGATATAAAGTACGGCAAAAGCAAAGAGGAATACGCAAAGCGTCTGGAGCGCGAAGTGGACTTCTGGAATTTTGTGCAGTTTAAATTTTGGGAAGAATGGAATAGCCTGAAAGTCTATTGCAACAGCAAGGGTATAGAAATAATCGGCGATATCCCCATATATGTATCTATGGACAGTAGTGATGTATGGGCTAATCCTCACCTTTTTGAACTAAACGACGACCTCTCGCCCAGATTTGTGGCAGGGTGTCCGCCCGATGGCTTCAGCCCGCAGGGTCAGCTATGGGGTAATCCTATTTACAAGTGGGGCAACCATATAAAACACGGTTTCCAATGGTGGATACAGCGTATAAAACACACCCTTACACTTTGTGACATACTGCGAATAGACCACTTCCGCGGATTTGAAAGCTACTACTCCATACCTGCGTCAAGTCAGAATGCCATAGGCGGAAACTGGGAAAAAGCACCCGGCAGAGAGCTGTTTGACGCGGTAAAGAATGCCCTTCCCCACGCAACGATAATAGCGGAGGACCTGGGATTTATAACAAACGAAGTAAGGGAGCTTCTTCGTCATACAGGATTTGCAGGAATAAAAGTACTCGAATTTGCCTTTGACAAAAGAGATGGCGGTTCATCGGCAGACTACCTGCCCCATAACTACCCTGCAAACTGTGTTGCCTACACAGGCACACATGACAACGAACCTCTGCGTGCATGGTTTGACTCACTCGACAACAGAGCAATACAGAAAATAAGAGAATATATAGGCGATATGAATGCTCCCCACGACGAAATGTACAGAAAGCTTATGTGGGAACTATTAAAATCTCCTGCAGATACGGTAATAATACCCCTGTGGGATGTACTCGGTCTCGGAAATGAAGCGAGAATGAATACTCCGGGTGTAGCCGACGGCAACTGGTCGTGGCGCATGAACAAAGCTATGCTCACCGACGAAATAAAAAACATGATGAGAAATATGACACAAGACAGCGACAGAAGCAGAAAAAAGCTGTAAGGGATAACCCTTACAGCTTTTTTATTAGTTCTTCATATGCTATTCTGGCGGCTTCCTGCTCTGCCTTTTTCTTGCTTGTGCCCTCGGCTGTATCATATCTTTTGCCGTCTATTTCAGCACAAACCCTAAAGGATTTGGCATGATCGGGACCACTCTCATCAACAAGAAGGTAGTTTACACTATATCCTTTTGACTGAACAAGCTCCTGCAGGTGCGACTTGTAATTCATAACAACCTCTCCTGTGCTTGCATAGGCATCTATATCCTCCCTAAGCATGGAAAGTACAAATTCCTTCGCTTTGTCGAAGCCACCGTCCAGATATATGGCGGCAATTATTGCCTCCATAGCATCGGAAAGCGTGGAAGGACGGTTCTGTCCTCCCGATTTTATCTCCCCTCTTCCGAGAATGAGAAAATCGCCTACATTAAGGCTTTTTGCCATTTTGGCAAGCGAATCCTCGCACACTACTTTGGCACGAAGCTCTGTGAGCTTGCCCTCGGGGAAGGTCTTAAGATTTGTAAATATATACTCACTCACCGCGAGCGAAAGAACGGAATCTCCGAAGAACTCCAATCTCTGATTGGAATAAATCCTCTCGACATTCTTTTCGTTAAGAAACGACGGGTGAATAAGGGCCTTTTCCAATAATCCTATATTATTAAAGGTATAGCCCAGATTTTTTTCGAGTAAACTGATATCAGTCATACAAAACCTCTTTTACTGATTTGAATGAGCTTTGATGTATTCTACTGCAGCTCCTACTGTTGTAAGAGATTCTACATCTTCTTCATCAATTTCTATACCGAATTCTTCTTCCATAGTCATAATAAGTTCAACTACATCCAAAGAGTCAGCAGCGAGGTCATCAATAAAAGAAGCTTCCATTGTTACTTCGCTTTCGTCTACGCCAAGCTGATCTACGAGAATTTCCTTGATTTTATCAAATACCATGTTTTCACCTCCATATTTCTTTACAGATATTTAATAGTATATATTGTCTTGCAAAAAAATGCAAGATTTTTTATTACTTCGCTTTTACTCTGCTCCACAAATCCATCTGCTTTCTTGCAAGCTCGGAATCGTAGGTGAATATCTCCATGTTTTCAAGCTTTGTTATATCGGGATATCTTAGCGGGTCGTTCTTTATTTCGTCTGCCAAGAGGTCTCTGCCTGCTACATTAGCAGTAGAGTAGCCGATATATTCTGCATTCATCTTAGCAATTTCGGGACGGCACATAAAGTCTATAAAGAGCTCTGCTCCTTCCTTATTCTTGCTTGTTTTGGGTATTACCATACTGTCGAACCAGAGGTTTGAACCCTCCTTGGGCACAGAATATGCAAGGTCCTTATTTAAATCCATGCAGTAGAATGCATCGCCCGACCATGCTATAGTCATAGCACCCTCGTTTGCTATCATTTTGTCCTTAACTTCATCACCGCAGTAAGCCTTTACAAGAGGTTTCTGCTTTATAAGAGCCTTTTCTGCCGCTTTGAGTTCTTTGTCGTTATCGCTGTTCATGGAGTAGCCGAGGCTCTTTAATGTAATAGACACCATATCTCTTACGGAGTCGAGCATAAATATCTCGCCCTCGTACTTATCGTCGTACATAGCCTTCCAGCTTTCTACATCTTTGGCATCTACCATTTTTTTGTTGTAGAGGATACCCATAGTTCCCCACATATATGGTACGCTGTACTTAGCTTCGCTATCATAGTCGAGTCCTTTGAACTCGTCTCCTATGTTCTTGTAGTTGGGCACTTTTTTAAAGTCTATGGGAAGAAGCATATCTTCTTCTATCATACGTTCTACCATGTAGTCGGAGGGGAAAACCACATCATATGCGGTTCTGCCTGCTTTTACCTTGGAGTACATATCTTCGTTTGTATAGTAGGTTTCATACTTTACATCTATATCGGGATGCTCTTCTTCAAAGAGTTCTATAACCGATTCGTCTATATAGTCACCTACATTGTATACATACAGAGTTGTCTTACTGCTGCCGCAACCTGTAAAAAACGGCACCATAATGAGTACACAAACAGCTAATGCTAAAATTTTCTTCATTTGAGTTCCTCCTAACTGATAAGCACATTTGAATCTTTGTCCTTGGATGTACGCTTGTTTATTATAAACAGCAGTAGCATTATTACAATAAACATTACGGTAGAGAGCGCATTTATCTTGGGGTTTAATCTCTTGGCGGTGGTGTATACATATATAGAAAGATTTGTAACACCGTTGCCTGTTGTAAAGAAGCTTATGACAAAATCGTCTATAGAAAGAGTAAATGCCATAAGAAGTCCGTTTATAATACCCGGCATTATCTCGGGGATTACAACATTCTTGAATGCATACCACGGCTTTGCTCCGAGGTCTACCGCCGCCTCATAGAGGTTGTTATCAAGTTGCATAAGCTTGGGCGTTACGGAGAGTATTACATACGGGATATTGAATGTAATATGTGCTAAAAGCATGGTTAACATACCGCTTGGTATATTGAGTGCTATAAACAGGAGCATAAGCGATACACCTATTACAAGCTCACTCGATACCATGGGAATATTGGTAACGGCATTTATTATGCCTCTTAACTTCTTTTTCTTAAATCCGTATATGCCTATGGCAGCTGCCGTACCTATGATGCAGGCTATAATAGCCGAGAGTACACCTACTATAAGCGTAGTGGAAAGAGCCGACATAAGCTCGGAATCGTTTAACATTTCTGCATACCACTTAAACGAAAATCCGCCCCATACGCCACGGGACTTTGCCTCGTTGAACGAGAAAACCATAAGCACCAATATGGGTACATATAAAAACAGGAACATAAAATACAGATATGTACTTTCTATTATCCTTTTAAATTTCTTCTTAAGCTTCAATTTATAATCTCACCGCCAATCAGAACATAGACATTTGTTTATTGCCTTTGTTGAATAAATTCATTATTCTCATTGATATAAACATGAGTATCATCATAACTATTGCCATGGCAGAGCCGTAGCTCCAGTCGCTCGCACCGAGGAACTGGTTTTCTATAAGATTACCTACAAGCATGGTATGCCCGCCACCAAAGATGTTGGAAATATAGAATGTTGTAATAGAGGGCAAAAACACCATGGTAATACCCGACACAACACCGGGAAGGCTCATAGGAAGAGTTACTTTAAAAAATACTCTTGTATGATTTGCACCGAGGTCCTCTGCCGCTTCGGTAATGCTTGAATCTATCTTTACAAGTACCGAATATATAGGAAGAATCATAAACGGTATAAAGTCGTACACCATACCGAGTACAACCGCAGAGGTTGTATACAGTATACTTACCTTGGGCAGGGACAAAAATTCTAATATTGTATTAAGAAGTCCGTTGTCCTCAAGGATTGTAAGCCATGAATATGTACGAAGCATCATGTTCATCCACATAGGCATTACAAAGAGCATAAACATTGTACTCGACTTCTTGCCTTTTTTTAGTCTTTCCTTTTCGCGTTTGGCAAGGATATAGGATACAGGATAACCGAACCCAAGACAAAACACGGTACTAAGAAGTGCAATATAGAACGAATAACCAAATGTTTTAAGATAGAGCGTATCGCTGAAAAGCTTTTTGTAATTTGCAAGTGAAAAACCTGCCTCGCCCGATGTAGTAAAGATATTTATACTGTAAAGAAATATAATGGCTATCGGCACAAGCACAAAAACAGCCATCCATACAAGATGGGGAAATGCCAAAGATTTTTTATACATAACCCACCTCCGTCAGACTGACTTTTTCATTACATGTATGTCGAAGGGTTTTGCAAATATGCTGACCTTTGTTTCGGGTTCAAAGAGAACGGTATCGTGGATAATCCACTTGTTTCCGCTTTCGGTAACTACGGTCATTTCGTAGTGAACGCCCTTGAATATGGCACTCTCTACCACACCGCGAAGCTCACCCTTGTCGGGTTCTAAAAGATATATATCTTCGGGACGGATAACAACATCTACCTTTTCGTTTTTGTTAAAGCCCTTATCCACACACTCAAATTCTACGCCCTCTATCTCTACACGGCAGTCATCGAGCATTACGGAATCTATGATGTTACTCTTGCCGATAAAGTCTGCAACATAGGCGTTTTTGGGTTCGTTGTATATATCGGTAGGTTTACCTATCTGCTGGATTGTACCATCTTTCATAACAACCACGGTATCGGACATGGTGAGTGCTTCCTCCTGATCGTGGGTTACATATATAAAGGTAATACCAAGCTCTTTTTGCATATTCTTAAGTTCAAGCTGCATGGACTGACGAAGCTTTAGGTCGAGTGCCGCCAAAGGCTCATCCAAAAGGAGAACAGAGGGCTCATTTGCAAGGGCTCTTGCAATGGCAACTCTCTGCTGCTGACCGCCTGAGAGAGCATTTATGCTTCTGTTTTCGTAGCCCTTAAGATTAACAAGCTCAAGCATTCTCGCAACCTTTTTCTTTATTTCGTCTTTGGGAGTCTTTTTGAGTTTAAGACCAAAAGCGATATTGTCTGCAACATTAAGATGCGGAAAAAGTGCATACTTCTGAAAAACGGTATTTACCGTTCTTTCGTAAGGAGGTACGC
>JAZLCB010000229.1:0-2320 GCA_045614005.1 Clostridia bacterium | reverse complement strand
CCTATGTTTGGTATCATAGTTGGTTTTAAGCAGTACCGTTACGACAAAGGTATATTTGGTAGTGATTGGGTAGGATTCAGAAACTTTGAGTTCTTCTTTAAGTCTTCGGACTTTGCCCGTATTACTTCCAATACGCTTATTATGAACTTTATATTCATAGCGCTAAACCTTATAACATCGGTTGGCTTGGCACTGCTTATGTACGAACTTATAAGCAGATTAAAGACAAAGATATATATGACAATCCTTATAACACCCCACTTCTTATCCTGGGTTGTTGTAAGTTACATGGCATATGCATTCCTTGAGCCCTCATACGGTATAGTAAACGGACTTATCGAGTCCATGGGCGGCGAGGGTATATCCTGGTATACCGAGCCGAGTTATTGGCCGGTCATACTGGCGGTGTTCTACGTATGGAAGAATGCCGGGTATAACAGTATAGTTTACTATGCGGCACTTATGGGTATTGACGAATCCCTTATAGAAGCTGCAAAGATAG
This sequence comes from Clostridia bacterium, assembly GCA_045614005.1. Taxonomy (GTDB): domain Bacteria; phylum Bacillota; class Clostridia; order UMGS1810; family UMGS1810; genus RGIG8748. The sequence continues at coordinate 1,818 of JAZLCB010000229.1, read as the reverse complement.
ACGGTGCAAACAAGAGACAGGTTACAAGACACATCATCATCCCTTGCTTGCTTCCCCTTATTGTTATAATGACAATTCTTGCAATCGGTGGTATCTTCCACTCCGACTTCGGTCTGTTCTATCAGATTCCCCGAAATGTTGGTAAGCTCTACGAAACAACAGACGTTATCGATACATATGTATTCCGTACAATGCGTGTTGTAGGTGATATGGGTACAAGTAGTGCGGTAGCACTTATCCAGTCCATAGTAGGTCTTACACTCGTTCTCACTACCAATAAGCTTAGTAAGATGATAGATAACGACTTTGGTCTTATCTGATGGGAGGAGGACATATACAATGAAAAAGGCAAATGATAAACAGATATTTCTTAACATAGTGCTCATCTTGCTCTGTGTTATAGTAATAGCACCAATGGTACTTCTTGTAAGTGTATCTATTTCCAATGAGGCAGACATCGCTCAGAACGGTTATGCTTTCATACCCAGAAAGGTAGACTTTACAGCATATAAGTATGTATTCCAGAATCCCGACACAATAGTTCAGGCGTACAAGGTAACAGCATTCTATTCTATAGTATCTATGGTACTTGCGGTACTCTTTATGTCTATGATGGCATATATGCTCTCTGTCAAGATATTAAAGGGCAGATCCGTAATAGCACTTATGCTTTACTTTACCAATCTTTTCGGTGGTGGTATGGTTGCTAACTACCTTGTATACACACAGCTCTACGGACTTGGTGATACAATCTGGATGTACATTATCCCCGGACTTGTCAGTCCCTGGTATGTATTTATGATACGAACCAGTATGCAGGCAATACCGGAAGAGATTTCCGAATCTGCATTTATGGACGGTGCTTCCGAATACAGAATTTTCTTCCAGATGATTATCCCGCTTTCTAAGCCGGTACTTGCTACCATAGCACTCTTTACCTTCCTTAGTAAGTGGAACGACTGGAACACATCCATGATATACATACATAACCCCAAGCTCATGAGTCTTCAGTATCAGCTCCAGAGAATACTCCACGACATAAATGCAATGCAGGAAGCAGAGCAGAGTGGCATGGGTCAGGCGGTAGACCTTACCAAGATACCTACAGAAACAGTACGTATGGCGATGGCAGTAGTAGTTGCAGGACCTGCACTTCTCGTATTCCCATTCTTCCAGAAGTACTTCACAAAGGGTCTTACAGTAGGTTCTGTTAAAGGTTGATATTTAAGTTAAAAAAGAACAAGAGAACAACTTGGGGGGCGGTGTAAAAATTCATCGTCCCAAAGTTGCCTTTTACACCGTGCTCAGATATAATATATATATAAATTAAATGGAGGAAAGAAAAATGAAAAAAATCTTAGCATTACTTCTTGCAGCTATAATGCTTGTTGCAATGTGCTGCTCCTGCGGTGGTTCCAAAGAAGGCGAGATACCTACACTCAAGGTATACATGCCCTCATCCACACAGGCAGACCTTGACCTTGTAGTAGCAGAAGCAAACAAAATCATCGAGAAGAAAATCGGTGCCAGAATGGAAATTCAGCTTATCGACGAAGGTGCATACAACGAAAAGATGAACATGATCATGGCATCGGGCGAAGCATATGATATATGCTTCACAGGTTACTTAAACAAGTACAACAATGCAGTATCCAAGGGCGGACTTATGTGCCTTGACGATCTTCTTGACGAAGTTCCCACATTAAAGAAGCAGGTTCCCGATTACCTTTGGGATGCTGTTAAGTTCGAAGGCTCCATCTACGCTGTTCCTAACGAGCAGATCAACGCTACACTTACTGCTATGTTCACATTCAAGGA
>JAZLCB010000228.1:0-2242 GCA_045614005.1 Clostridia bacterium | reverse complement strand
AACATTTCTTATTGCATCTTCAAAGTTTGTGGATTCAAAAAAAGCCTGCATTGCCTGAGGTACTGTGTCCTGACAGGTGATGTCGTAGTCATAGGTTGGGCGGATTTTGTCTATTGTAAAATCAATAGTGTAGTAACCGGATATGTACTGCTTGATTTCGTCCATAGTAGCACCACTTCTTGCAAGGAATACAGCACCTTACTTTTCATAAATCTCAGATACTTCTTTTGCAAGAGAGAGCATTTGCTCGGCTACATAATCGGGAGCTACGATTTTTGCCTTTTTGCCAAAATTCATAATCCACGACAAAAAGTGCGGACTCACGGCAACCTTGACACGGCAGGTAAAGCGTTCATCGCCCTTTTGAATAATTGAAATATCTGTGCCGAATCTATCGAACACAACACCTACAAGGGAGTTATCGAACTCTATGGAAACATCGGTTTCTTCTCCGCTGTACATACCAAACATGGATTTGGAATACGAGGACAAATCGAATGGCTCATCCGACAAAATTCTGTCCGCTTCTACAAGCTCTATGCCTTCCATTTTGTCTACTCTGTAGTGAGCGTAATTATCGTACTTTGCCTTGTATGTAATAAGGTAATAATTTTCGTCATCCCAAGTGAGTGCCACAGGCGACTCTGTGTATAAGCCGCCCTCTTTGCGGTATACCTTTTTCTTATTTATATCGAGGTTATAATACTTAAAGGTAATCTGCTTATTCGCCGCGATAGCCTCGTGAATTTTGTCCACATTATAATATATCTGTTCGTTGAATGCTTTTACACGATTTGTTACAACAACCTGTCTGTGGAGTTTTTTTGCATTCTCGTGGCTTGTGAGTTTTTCTATTTTTGAAATAAGCTCCATACTCTTTTTGCCGGTAATAAACTTTGATGCCTGAACACTATCTACCAAAAGTTTAAGCTCGGGCAGTTCAAACTCACGACTTGCAACATAATAGTTGGTTGTGCGGGTTTTGTTTGAACAGATATCAAGCCCAAAGAGTTGCAAATACTCGAGATCATCGTATATACTTTTGCGCTCGGCAGAAATGCCAAGCTTTGAAAGCTCATCAATCATCTGGGGCACAGTTATTGTGTGCTCTTCGTCTGTCTGCTCCATAAGTATCTTTGCAAGATACATAAGTTTGAGTTTTTGATTTGATAGTTTCATAAAATAACATCCCTTTTACTTATCGTCCGTATCATCAAAGAAGTCATCTTCTTCATCCGTACTAAACAAATTATTGTCTTTTTCTTCTTCGGTGCAGGCCTTGAAAATGTTATACTCCAAAAACGAATCCTGCATATCCAGTTTTCCATCATGATTCCAATCAAAAAATGCCATAACAATACCCCTTTACTAATTTCTTTATGTATATTCTAACAAATTGATTGGGTGTTAAAACGGACAGTGATTAATTAAAGTATATCACATATAAAATCTATAATCAATACAAAAAAGGTCAGCCTCATCGGCTGACCGCTTATTAATCTTTGTATTCAAATAATCCGTGTTCACTACAATAGTAGTACAACTTACCGCCACGCATCTGCGGTATTCTTACTTCGCCATCCTGCTCGGGATATAGTTTGACGGTGAGGACTCTGTCGAACCTTACATAGGACACAAACGAAATATAGTGACTCTTTGTCATTTCGTGGGCAAAGGTTATATAGTTTTCGTCTTCTATTTTTTGTATGCATACGCTATGGTCTGCGTCCGGTGTTTTTGCCACAAGCGGACTTAGCGTTCTTCCGCAACAGATGATTTCCGCTTTTGCCATATTGGTTAATATATTGCCACACTTGGGACACACATAGAATTTTGTCCTTTTTATATTACCCGCATCAGGTTTAATTTGCGGTAACTCACCTTCTATCAGTTTGGATACATCTACTCCAAAAAGCTTGGAAAGCTCTGCAATGAGGCTTACATCCGGAAAGCCATGCCCTGTCTCCCATTTGGATACGGTTTTGGCACATATGCCGAGTTTATCGGCAACCGATTTTTGGGTCATATTGGCTTCTTTTCTAAGCTTTGCAATGAGTCTGCCTGTTTTTAATAAATCCATTTATTTCACCACCATGTGATATCTTACATGCTGTGCAAACAAAATACAATTCACTATTCGTTGACATATATTATACATAAAAACAACTCCTTTTTCAATCTCACAAGTGGTACTAAAATTTAATTTGCACTATTGATTTTCATACAAAATATGTTATAATAG
>JAZLCB010000227.1:0-6434 GCA_045614005.1 Clostridia bacterium | reverse complement strand
TACAGCGTTGAAACCGCCCAAGAAGGTGTAAATAACAACTATTGCTGCAAATATAATCATTGCAACTTCGGGACTAAGCGAAGGAACGAGAGTTGTAAATACATCCGAACCTGCCACAAATGCCGAAGCAACATAGATGGTAAAGCACACTAAAAATACAATAGCACAAATAATACTTACTGCATGACTCTTGGAAGCAAAACGATTGGAAAGATACTGAGGAAGTGTGATAGCATCGCCCGATGCCTTTGAGAACTTACGAAGTCTCTTGGCAACGATAATCCAGTTTGCCGCAGTACCTACCGCAAGACCGATACCTATCCACGCCTGACCGAACCCGAATGCAAGAATACTTCCGGGAAGACCCATAAGAAGCCAAGCACTCATATCGGAAGCCTGAGCACTCATTGCTGTAACCCAAGGACCCATTGCACGGCCACCTAAGAAATAATCCTTTTCGGTGGCAACCTTGGATTTAAAGAAAAAGAATATACCTATTGCGAGCATTGCCGCAAAGTATAATACAAATGCAAAAATATCCATTACCTATAATCTCCTTTTGTAATATTTTACATATTTCGCATTATAACACAAAAATTATACAAAAGCAATACAAAAGCAAAGCATTATAATTTGGAAATAAGATATTTGCCAAATTCTGCACAGGTAGCTCCGTCTGTACTGCCTGTAACAACAACTTTCTTTTCGTTATCGCATAGCGTAAGTGCATCTTCCAGAAGCTGTGCCTTATCGACAAAGCCAATATGACGAAGAAGCATTACAAGTGCCCTTAGTATACTCTGCGGATTGGCATAATCACCTATCCCCTCTTCTATCATTCGGGGAGCACTGCCGTGGATAGCCTCGAACATTGCGTATCTGTCGCCTACATTTGCGCTTCCTGCAGTTCCTACTCCACCCTGAATCTGTGCGGCCTCGTCGGTGATGATATCGCCATAGAGATTTGGAAGAACGAACACCTGGAACTTGTGCCTGATATCCTCGTTTACAAGATTTGCACTCATAATATCTATATACCATTCTTCTGTTTGGATTTCGGGATATTCCTCGGCTATCTTGTGGCATATGGCGGAGAATTTACCGTCGGTTTTCTTCATGATATTTGCTTTTGTTACTATGGAAACGCTCGTCTTGCCGTTTAAACGGGCATACTCATATGCCGCCCTTGCGATACGCTCTGTTCCTGCATTTGTGGTAACTTTGAAATCAAATGCAAGCTTTTCGGGGATTTCTATTCCGCTGCTTCCGAGGACATATTCGCCCTCGGTGTTTTCGCGATAGAAAATCCAGTCTATATTCTTTTCGGGGATGCACACGGGGCGTACATTTGCATATAAATCAAGTTCACGGCGAAGTGTTACATTGGCACTCTCCATGGTTCCGCCTTTCGGAGTGGTGGTAGGCCCTTTAAGAAGGACATCGCATGATTTTATTTCAGAGAGAACATCTTCGGGTACAGATTGACCTTTTTCCATTCTGTTTTCGATTGTAAGACCGTCTATAACCTTTATTTCAACCTTGCCTTTTGCAATCTCATCGCAAAGAATTTTTTCTGCAACCTTTTTTGCTACATCTACAATAATCGGACCTATGCCGTCTCCACCGATAACGCCGATTATGATTTTATCCTTTTTGGAAAAGTCACATCGTCCCGAATCTTTTTCCATCTTTTCGCATCGTGCAAGCTGTGATTCGAGGAGCCTACGAAAATGCTCGCAGTACATATCTATATCATATTGCATAATTTCACTTCCTTAATTGTTTTTTGCTTTTGTATAGCCCAGAAGTCCTCCGCATTTAAGCATTTCCTTCTGTCTGTCACTAAACGAGCATGAAAGGATATATTCCTCGCCTGTTGTTTTGTTACAAAGTGTTATTTCACCCTTGTCCATGCCGTTATAAATATCTCCAAGCTCAAGGCTGTCGCCCTCTGTAAGTTTGTCGTAATCATCCGCATTTTTGAATGTAAGAGGAAGAATACCTGCATTTATAAGGTTTGCCACATGTATTCTTGCAAAGCTCTTTGCAATTACGCATCTTACACCAAGATACAGAGGCACAAGTGCCGCATGCTCACGCGATGAACCCTGACCGTAGTTTGATCCGCCTATGATTATACTGCTACCGGCTTTAAGAGCTCTCTCGGGGAAGGTTTCGTCGCAAACAGCAAAACAGAACTTGGAAAGATACGGTATGTTTGAACGATACGGCAGTATCTTGGCTCCTGCCGGCATGATATGGTCGGTTGTGATGTTGTCGCCTACCTTAAGAACAAGGGGAGCTGCTATATTGTCGTCAACAGGATGTGTATCGGGGAACTTCTTGATGTTTGGTCCGCGGATAATCTCAACGTCTGCGGCTTCTTCCTTGCTTGCAGGTGGTATTACACCGCTATCGTCAATTTTGAACTTTTGGGGCATTGTAATTGCAGGCATTTCGCCAAGGAGCATGGGATTTGTAATCTCGCCTGTAATTGCCGCAGCTACAGCTGTTTCGGGAGAGCAAAGATATACATTTGCATCTGCAGTACCGCTTCTGCCCTCAAAATTACGGTTGAATGTACGAAGTGAAATTCCCGACGAATTGGGCGAAAAGCCCATTCCTATGCAAGGTCCGCAAGCACACTCGAGAACTCTTGCTCCCGATGCTATAATATCGGATAAAGCTCCGCAGTCTGCAAGCATTGTAAGAACCTGCTTAGAACCGGGAGATATGGAAAGGCTTACATCGGGCGAAACGGTTTTGCCCTTAAGAAGTGATGCTACCTTTAACATATCCATAAGCGAAGAATTTGTACAAGAGCCTATGCAAACCTGATTTACCTTTGTGCCTCTTAGCGACGATACCTTGACAACATTGTCGGGAGAATGAGGACACGCGATAAGCGGTTCAAGCTCCGATAAGTTTATATCTATTATTTTGTCGTACACAGCATCGACATCACTCGAAAGCTCTATATAGTCCTCGCCCCTGCCCTGCGAAACCAAAAATTCCTTTGTGATTTCGTCCGAGGGGAATATAGAGGTTGTTGCACCAAGCTCCGTACCCATATTGGTAATGGTAGCTCTTTCGGGAACAGAAAGTGTCTTAATACCTTCGCCACCCCATTCTATAATAGCTCCCACACCGCCCTTTACGGACAGAATACGCAGAATTTCAAGGCTTACATCCTTGGCTGTTACAAAGGGACGAAGCTTGCCTGTAAGATTTACCTTGTACATCTTGGGCATTGTAATATAATACTCGCCACCACCCATGGCAACTGCTACATCAAGACCGCCTGCACCAAAGGAAAGCATACCTATACCGCCTCCTGTGGGGGTATGGCTATCGGAACCGATAAGGGTTTTGCCCGGTTTTCCGAATCTTTCGAGATGAACCTGATGGCATATGCCGTTGCCGGGACGCGAAAAATAGATTCCGTGCTTTTTGGCTATGCTTGCGATGAATCTGTGGTCATCGGCATTTTCGAATCCGCATTGAAGTGTGTTGTGATCTATGTATGCCAGGCTCTTTTCTGTACGCACACGGTCAATTCCCATAGCTTCAAATTCAAGATATGCCATAGTACCCGTTGCATCCTGGGTAAGTGTCTGATCTATACGAAGTGCTACTTCTTCACCCTGCACCATGTTACCGGAAACAAGATGCGATTTAATAATTTTTTGTGCTATTGTAAGTCCCATTTCGGGCACCCCTCTTTCATTCTTTTATTGCTTTTTCCATGTTTTTGGCGGCATTTTTGATGTGCTGAACGGTAAGCTCTTCTGCAAGAGAACCATTTCCCGCCAAAATAGCATCTAAGATTTCTCTGTGTTCCTTAGTAGACTGAAATGCTCTTTCATTGTCTGATACCGATGCCTTTCTGTACTTTGTGAGCTTCTTATGAAGCTCGTGAAGCATATCCGATAAAACTATGCTTCCGCAATTTTTATATACTACTTCATGGAATTTTGAATCCATATTCTTTATATTGTCAACATCTTTTTTTGCTGTATAGAATTCCTGTAATTCCACAATCTCTTTGAGCTCTTTTTTTCCTTCTTCCGAAATGGTATTTGCCGCCCAACGAGAAGCAAGCCCTTCTGTACGGAATCGAATTTCGTACATATCGGAAATATCCTTGGGTGAAATACCCACAATTACAACACCCTTTGTAGTGACATCTACAAGATGTTCCTGTTCAAGACGGCGTATTGCCTCTCGTATGGGTGTTCTGCTGACACCGAGTTTTTCCGAAAAGTTTGTTTCGGTAAAAACATCACCTATTGCATACACTCCCGTAAGGATATTGTTTTCAAGCTCCATAAATATCTGATCTGCAAGAGATACTGTTCTGTGCTCCATATTATGCCTCCGTTCCTAAAAACTGTCCACCCGAAAATTCCTTGATTTTTCGCTCGATTTCCATTGCAGAAATCGTTGACTGTCTTCCTTGTTCGTACTCTTCGTCAATCCAGTCTTTTAATGCTGTTACGAGCGGAGATTTTTTGTCCACCCGCTTATCGCCTTCAAGTCCGTAATTGTCATTTATCCAATATGCAATTCCCGCAAGGCCCGATGCCTTGCCGATAGCTACGGTAGCTTTTCGGTTAAGAAGCTTCTTGGTGTTGAATATATTGTAGATTTCTTCGTCTTTAAGAAGTCCGTCCGCATGAATACCGGCTCTTGTGCAGTTAAAGCTCTTGCCTACAAAGGGTGTCATGGGAGGAATTTTGTAACCCATATTCTCCTTAAAATACTCTGCAATTTCGGTTATTACAGTCGGATCCATACCATCAAACGAACCGCGAAGCGCCGCATATTCCATAACCATTGCCTCCAGAGGAACATTACCTGTTCTCCCACCTATACCAAGAAGCGAACAGTTAACCGCACACGCTCCGAAAAGCCATGCGGTAGAGGCATTTGTTACTGCCTTGTAGAAGTCATTGTGTCCATGCCATTCGAGCATCTCGGAAGGAACATCGGAATAATGCTGAAGTCCGTATATAATGCCGGGTACACTTCGGGGAAGCGCTACCTCGCTGTAGGGAACACCGCAACCCATTGTGTCGCAGGCACGAATCTTAACGGGGATTCCTGCATCACGGGACATCTTCTGAAGTTCGTTTACAAACGGAACTACAAATCCGTAGAAATCGGCTCTTGTGATATCTTCGAGATGGCAACGAGGAGAAACTCCTGTTTCAAACGCTTCTGCCACGGTTGCAAGATACATATCCATACATTCTTTTCTGGACATTTTGAGCTTTTTGAAAATGTGATAATCACTACAACTTACAAGGATACCCGTTTCGCGGATACCGAGGTCCTTTACCAGTTTGAAATCCTCTTTGCTCGCGCGTATCCATGTGGTTATCTCGGGGAATTTGAGTCCCAGATCCTGACAACGCTCCAGAGCTTCCCTATCCTTTTTTGAATACACAAAAAACTCTGTCTGTCTTATGATGCCGTAAGGTCCGCCAAGCTTTGACATGAGCTTGTAGAGGTCTACAATCTGCTCTACGGTGTACGGCTCTACAGACTGCTGACCGTCGCGGAAGGAAGTATCGGTAATCCATATTTCCTCAGGCATGCCTATAGGCACTCTGCGATGGTTGAAGGATATTTTGGGAATCTCATCATAAGGAAAAATCTCACGGTATAAATTCGGATTCTCTATATCCTGAAGCTGATACTTATAACTCTTTTGTTCAAGAAGATTGGTTTTGTTTGATATTTCAAGCATTTTCAACACCGCCTTATTGTATGTTTGTATTATTGTATACAATTATACAATGCAATGTGTCTTTTGTCAATAAAAAAATGACACTTTTTTTAAAAAGTGTCATTTTGTGTATTTTTACTATTCGGGCGATTCGTGAATCGCCCCTACAAGATTTTACATTCTGTCTACGGGGTAGAGAATTTTTAACTGATTAATTTTTGACTGAAAAGCTTTTTGCTTTTTGTCCTTCATAACCATGTCGCCGAGCTGACCCTTGATTTCTTCAAAAGCATAGGGTTTCTCCTCGTTTTTGGCATTAAGCTTGATAAGGTGGTAACCAAACTGTGTTTTAACAGGTCCTGCAATTTCGCCTACAGCCATTTTAAACACGGCTTCATCAAACTCGCGTACCATCTGTCCACGTGTAAACTCGCCAAGGTTTCCGCCGTTTTCGGATGAGGGACAGGAGCTTTCCTCACGAGCTGCATCTTCAAAAGATATTTCACCGGCATTGATTTTATTAAGAATTTCATTTGCCTTTTCTTCGCTATCTACAAGAATATGGCTTGCATTTACGGATTCGCCGGCAACAAAATGTTCCTTGTTTTCCTCAAAAAACGCCTTTATTTCATCTTCCGTTGCAGGTTTTACGCTTTCAAGAGCTTTTGACATTGCAAAATTAACAAGCATATCTTCCTTAACC